>DVJV01000005.1 GCA_018716525.1 Candidatus Ventricola gallistercoris | reverse complement strand
AATGTTTGTCAAGATGTTTTTCCCGATTTTTACTCATTTTTCGCCATCGCAAGGTTTTTATCTTGGCTCATCCCCTTTTTTGAATTGACAAAACGTCTGAAAATTCCCTATCATTTTGTCAACCATAGTTTTGTCACCATAAGCAGCTTGCTCTTGCAAGCGCCTCTTGATACAGCCTTTTTTCCTGACCCGATGTCTTTTCACGCCCTTTGTGCTTTGACACCGGCGCAAAATAGCCGTATAATGAAAGATATTCACACGCCGGAAGCCGTGTCTCCTTGCACGTAAGCCGGCAGCATTCAAACGGATCACGAAAGCGGGGACAACATGAAGACTGGAATCATCGATGTAGGCGGCGGTTTCCGCGACATTTACGGTGCCGGTGTGCTGGACTGGTGCCTGGACAACGGCATTGCGTTTGACTATTGCATCGGCGTATCGGCAGGCAGCGCCAACCTGTGCTCCTATCTGTCCGGTCAGCGGGGGCGCAACCACCGCTTCTACACAGAGTTCATATTCCGCAAGGCCTACGCCAGCCTGGAGAACTTTTTGAGCCAGCGCAACTATGTGAATCTGGATTATGCATACAGCACCCTATCAAACAGCGACGGTGAATACCCGCTGGATTACCCGGCCCTGGCCCACAATCCGGCGCAGTTCATCGTCGTGGTTTGCAACGCCGAGACGGGCGAAACAGTCTATTTCGATAAGACGCACATCGCGCAGGATTCCTACGACGTGTTCAAGGCATCCTCCGCGCTGCCGATGGTCTGCCAGCCCTACGAGGTCGAAGGCATCAAAGGACTTGACGGCGGCATCAGCGATCCGGTTCCGCTGGAAAAGGCATTTGCGGATGGCTGCGACCGGGTGGTGCTGATTCTGACCCGTCCGCTCGACCAGCTGCGCGAGCAAAAGAAGGATTTGCTGGCTGCCAGGCTGCTCAGCCGGCATTATCCGCTTGCCGCTGAGCGGCTGCTGAACCGGTACAAGACGTACAACGATGGCATTGCGCTCGCCAAGCAGTATGCAGCGCTCGGCAAGGTGCTCATCATCGCGCCGGATGACATCAGCGGCCTGTCCACGCTGACCAAGAGCCGCGAAAAGCTGGAAGCGCTCTATCAAAAAGGGCTGCACGACGCACAGGCCATTGGCGCCTTTTTGCAGCAGACGCCCTGATCATCCGCCCCTTTCGGGCGGCCACGTGGCCAAATTCGATTGACATTTAATTGCTTCAAAGCAAAAAAGGGAGCCCGGGGGAATATCCCCCTCAGGCTCCCTTCTTCATTGTATTGTTTGCGTTTGGCGGAATCAGACGCTGTACCCCGCCCCGGCGCGCACCAGATAGAGCACCCGTTCGGCCACGGGAATGCCGGTGATCTCCGAGAGCGCCTGGGCGTAGAGGTCGAGCTGCGGCCTGTGGCGCGCCAGTGCGCCGGCAATATCCGACGCGGAATCCGTCTTGTAATCGGCGAGCACCCACCGCCCCCGCTCCATAAAGCAGCAGTCGATGACGCCCTGCAAAAGCTGCGTTCCCTGCGGCGTCTCCCGCCGGAATGTGAAAGCCCATTCGCGGCGCACGGTGTCGCTCTCCAGCATCCGCACGCCAAGCGGCGAAGCAAACAGCCGGACGAGCATTCCCGCCGGCACCGCATCCGCCTCCGCCTGGGAGACGACGCCCTCCGCCAGCATTCCCTCCGCCTGACGCCGCACCTCCGCGGCGAGATCCTGCGCCTGGCGAAGGGCGCACAAGTCGATCATGCGCACCATGCGGTGAAACGCCGTGCCGATCTGCGCGCCGGTGAGGCGTTCCTGCGTCATGAAGCGCGGCAGGCGGCAGATCTGCATGTCTTGTGCGGGCGTTTCCTCCTGGGCGGCGCGCTTTTCATCGCGCAGCACCGCACTGACGCTCGTCTTGCGCACAGCCTCCTCCGCGTCCGCCTTGAAGGCCAGCAGCCGGGCGAGCGCCGGGTCGGCAGGCGCCTGCCCAAGATGGGCAAGCAGCGCCAAAACGGCATCATCCGTGCGCCTGGCAAGCGTTCCGGTTTCGCTGCCCGTGTGCGCGCAGATCTGCCAGCGCGACGCGCCTGCCAAAACCGTTTCCTCATGCAGCGTCAGCGCCGCACCGGCAGATGCGAGCGTGGGGCACACCATGTCAAGGCCGGTGCGCATGGCGCGCAGGCTGGCCGCCCCATCGCCTGCAAACCAGCGTTCGGGCGGCTTTTGCGCGCCCACGTCGCCCACCAGAATCAGCCGGTCGCGCGCGCGCGTCATCGCCACATAGAGGATGCGCACCTCTTCGGAGAGCTGCTCTCTGGCGGCCTTTACGCGGATGGCGCGCCGCAAGAGCGTATCGCGCTCACTGCCCAGCTCCGTATCGATGCAGGGCAGCCCGATGCCGAGCTTTGCATCCAGCAGCACGCGATCGCGCAGCGATTGCCCGCTCATCTTTCGGCCCATGCCCAGCACCATCACCACCGGGAACTCGAGCCCCTTGCTCTTGTGGGTGGTCATGATGCGCACCACATCCTCGCTCTCGCTGATGGCGCTGGCGCTCATGGAATCGCCCCCGGCTTTCAGCCGCTGGGCATAGCGCAAAAAGGCGTGCAGCGATCCACCCTGGGCGGCCATAAACTGCCTGGCGCGCGAGGTAAGCAGATGCAAATTGGCCTGCCTGGATGCGCCGCCCGGAAGCGCGCCCGCCTGCGCGAGAAACCCCGTCTCCGCATACACGCGCTCGATGAGCCGGTCCACGCCCTGATGGCGCGCGCACAGCCGCCAGCGCGCCAGCCTGGCCTCAAAATCAGAAAGCCTTTGCGCCAGCTCGTCCGTCTCCTCCTCGCGGTAGCGCCGCACCGCCTCGTGATAGGGCACCTTCACATCCGGCGTATGGATGCGGATCTGCGCAAGCTGCGCATCATCAAGCCCGAGCGCCGGGCCGCACAGCGCGGCAATGAGCGGCTCATCCCGCGCGCCATTGTCGATGGTCTCCAGCAGCGCCATGACCGCGCGCACCTCGGGTATATCGAAATACCCCTCGCCCGCATCGCAGAACATGGGAATGCCCTGCGCCTTGAGCACCTCAGCCGCCAGCGGCGCGCCGCCGCGCGCCGCGCGCATGAGAATCGCCATATCCCGGTACGCCAGCGGGCGCTGCGTGCCCGTCTTTGCATCGTCATACGGCGTGCCCACCAGTGCGCGGATGCGCTCGGCTGCAACCAACGCCTCCCGCTCCACTGCCGCCCACTCGCGCGCCTGCGCCTGCGGGTCTTCCTGCGGCTCTTCGTCCTCGGCGCCCGCGTTCTCCTCAGCATCCGCCGGATCTTCCCGGTAGATCAGGTGCAGCTCCACGGGCGGGTCCTCCAGCGGCCCCTGCTTCAGGCCGCAAAAGAGCTTTTCACGCTCGTCATAGCCGATCTCCGTCACATCCGCGCGCATGATCCGCGCGAAGACCGCGTTGACTCCTTCCAGCACGTTTGCCCGAGAGCGGAAGTTTCTTTGCAGGTCGATGCGCCGCGCCAAAGGCTGTTCCCCGCTGTCAAACCGTGCCGCCTTTTCAAGGAACAGCGCCGGCTCCGCCTGCCGGAAGCGGTAGATGCTCTGCTTGACGTCACCCACCAAAAACAGCCCGTCTTCCCGGGCAAAGCTCGAGACGATCGCCTCCTGTATGGCGCTGGAATCCTGATATTCGTCGATGAACACATACCGGTAGCGCTCGCGCAGCGCCTGCTGCACCGCCGTCTGCCGGAGCGCTTCAAGCGCGCCATGCTCCAGGTCGTCAAAATCCATCAGGCCGCGCTGACGCTTGGCCGCCGTATAGAGTGCATCGTATGTGCGGATCAGCTCCGCCAGGCCCGAAAGCGGCGCGCCCGTCAGGTTCAGATCCTCTGCCGCCTCCTGCAAAGGCAGCGCAAAGGCATCCGCAAGCGCCCCGATTCCCTTCTTGAGCGCATCCCGGCGGCGCTTGACGCGCTCGGCCTTTCCCTCGTCGAACACGTCGCCCTTCTTTTTGCGCCCCAGCGAAGCAAAGGAGACCGTCCCCAGCGCCTCATGCAGCGCGCCGTATCCCTTTGCGCCTGCCTGCGCCAGGGCCTCAAGCAGCGCCACATCCTGCGCACAGGCCGCCGCATAGTGCGCAGGGCCGTCCTCTTCCCGGCAGATCGAAAGCGTCGCCTGTGCATCGGCTTGCAGCTGCACAATCTGCTCGCGCGCATCGTCGCACAGCAGCGCCGCCGCCGCGCTCTCCCCGAGCGCCTGCGCATCCGGCGCGGTTGCCTCCTGTGCGCGGGTGAGATAGGCCCAGGGATCGGGCCGCGTCATCATGAACTTGTGGATGGAAAGGGCCATCTGCGCCAGTTCATCCTGCGTATAGCAGCGGTCCGCCGCCAAAAATGCCTCGCTGCCCACCTCATAGCAGCTGTACAGCGCATCTTCCATTGCCTGGCGGCTGAGCACACCGCACTCCTGCTCATCGCCGATGCGGAAAGCCGGATCAATGCCCAGCGCTTGAAAGTGCTCCCGCAGCAGATTGGCGCAAAACCGGTGCAGCGTCGAGATGCTCGCACGCGAGAGCGCCATCACCTGCTCGGAAAGCGAGGCATCGCTGCGCGCCGCATCGCTCAGCGCCGCGCCGATGCGCAGGCGCATCTCACCCGCCGCCGCATTGGTGAACGTCACCACCAGCATCCGCTCCACCGGGCAGCCTTCCATGACCAGCTTGACGATGCGCTCCACCAGCACGGCCGTCTTGCCGGACCCCGCCGCCGCGCACACGATCAGGCTGTGCCCCCGGTCCATGATCGCATCCTGTTGTTGTGGCGTCCAGTTAGGCATTGCTGCGTCTCCCTTCGTCTGCCAGGCGCGGGCGCGCCCGGTTGCTTTCGCGCTTTCCGGTTATCTTCCCCCGGCATGCGGCCGTCAGTCCCACCGCTCCACATTCACCGTGGCGATGCCAGACGGGTTCGGCTCCCCCGTCACCAGATTCTGCACGCCCGGCACCAGCATCATGAAGCCATTCTCCCCCGAGCGGTTCTGCGGCCCGCGCGCATGCGTCTCCTCGACGGACAGGTGCTGAACCTGACCGATGACCATGGCCGTGATGCCCGCGCCGCTCAGGTCCATCGTCTCCCTGAGCGTGCACTCCACGCTCAAAAACGCCTCCCCGATGACGGGCGCGTGAATGGTGCGGGCCTCTTCCCGCGTAAAGCCGCCCACCGCAAACTCGTCATCCTCCAATTCGTTTTGGTGAATGGTCGAAACCAGCCTGTCGTAATCGCGGATGGGCAGAAAATTCAGGCAGAAGCACCGCTCCCGCTGAATGTTGCGGTACGTGTGCGTGTGCTGGTAGAGCTCCCCCATCACCGCAAAGAATGCGGTCTTGTCCCCGTGAAAGCAGCTCCAGGCGTGAAAGCACACGTTGGGCTTTCCGTTTTCCTTATAGGTGGTGATGGCAAAGAGCACGCTTGGAATCGCCGCGGCCGTCTCCAGATGGGAAAACAGCTCAAACTCCTCCGGGTATGCCGGTTTAAAGTGCGATGGAAAATCCCTGCCGATCTCGATTTTCATGGCGCTTCCCCCTTTCCGGGCGCTTTTGTTTGCAGTATACCATACCCGGGGCCCAGGGCGCAACGGCGCGCCAGGGGGCGAAAACACGCGCAATCCGGCAGGAAAAGCGAAAAAATTTGTTGTGGCGGCCGGGAAAAATTGACATTCCCCCGCCCATCGTGTACAATGAAACGACGCTGATAAACCACGCTTTTGTGGGCAGACTAATGACGACCATCAGCCAAGGAGGCAAATCATGGGCGCTTCTCGCAATGTGGAATCCACACGCCAGGAAAAAGACGGCGTGATCTATTATGACCGCGGCATTCTCACGGGCAAGGACGGACGGCGCTACCAGCGCTATGCCATACAGACGCACTTCGTGCAGCCTGGCGAGGACCAGGCCGAACTCGTGCGCCGCTATGTGCTGCCGCTCTACCAGCCGGGGGACTGCCTCTCCTTCACCGCAAAGGTGATGGGCATGTGCACGGGCAACGTGCGCACGCTTGAAGACACGCACCCGGGCTTTTTCGCCAAGCTGCTTGCGCCTTTCGCCGGGCACAACTCCACCGGCATCGGCATGCACCAGCCCTACAAGATGCAGCTGGTCATCGAGATCTGCGGCCTGCCGCGCGTGCTGCTGGCAGCTGCCGTATCGGCCGTGACGCGCCCGTTCGGCATCCGCGGCCTGTTTTACAAGATCTGCGGGCATGATGTGGCGGGCATCGACGGCTTCTACCCCGATTCTTCCTTTGAAGTATACCACACGATGGGCGTCATCAATCCCGAAAACCCCGTCGCTCTGTGCGATGCCCTGCAGGCCGCCACAGGCGTGCCCACCGTGGTCATGGATGCCAACGACTTTGACCAGAACCAGCTGGGCAAAGGCACGCACTTCCCGCTGACCGACGAGCAGATTCAGGACGCCATGGCGGACAACCCCTCCGGCCAGGGCGATGAGCTGACGCCGTTCATCCTCATCCGCCCGCTGAGCGACTAAGCCATCTTCCCGCGCCCTCCGGCCCCCGGAGGGCGCGCATCACGAAACAAAGGAGCATCTTTGCCATGTCCATCACGGCCGAGGTCATCATCCTCTTCATCGTCGTGCTTGTCGGCGCGCTGTGTAAAAAACTGAACTATTTTACCGATGAAACCATCCACGGCACCACGCAGATCGTGGTCAATGTCACGCTGCCCTGCCTGACCATCTCCAACATGCAGCGTCCCTTTGCTGCGGATGTGCTCGTCAACTTTCTGCTGACCCTCGCCCTCTCTTCGGCGGTGATTCTCTTTTCTCTGGTGGCCACGCGCTTCCTGTTCAGAAAGCGCGATGCTGCCCGGCGCGCCGTGCTGGTCAACATGGAAGCCTTCTCCAATTGCGGCTTCATGGGCTACCCCATCATCCTGGCCATCAACCCCGACTGGATGATGTATGCCGTCGCCTACAACATCGCCTTCACGTTCATCTCCTGGACGATCGGCGTGAGCCTGTATGGCAACGGCTCGCGCATGAACCTGCGCCGGGCGCTGCTCAACCCGAATGTCTTCTCCGCATTCATCGGCTTTACGCTCTTTTGCTGCAATGTCACGCTTCCTGCCATCCCTGCCGAAGCGCTTGCGCTCATCGGCGGCCTTACCACGCCGCTGTCGATGCTGCTCATCGGCACACGCGTGTGCGGCGTGCACATCGCAGACTTCAAAGACCGCGACTACCACATCGCCGCTGCCCTGCGCCTTGTGATCATCCCGCTGATCGCGTATGCTGCGCTGCGCCCCTTCCCCCTGGCGCCCGCCGTGGCCGGCACCGTATTCATCCTCACCGCGATGCCCTCGGGCACCATGACCGCCATGCAGGCCGAGCTCTACGGCGGCGATACCGTGTTTGCCGCCCGCGCCATCGCCTATACGACGCTGCTGTCGCTCGTGTCCGTGCCCGTGATGAGCATGCTTCTGTAAAAGCTCTTATGTGCATGAGCCGCCTTCTGCCGTGAAGGCGGCCTTTCTTTTTTCCCGGCAGCCGCTTCCCCTTGACAAATGCGCCTGGGGAGCTATAATCAAGACAAACCCAGGTGATCAAAGAAGGAGGATACGACGATGAAAATCGCAGTCACGTATGAAAACGGCGAAGTGTTCCAGCATTTCGGACATACACAGCAGTTCAAGGTCTACGAGGTGGCGGATGGCAAGGTGCTCTCCCAGCAGGTTGTGGACACCAACGGCAGCGGCCACGGCGCGCTGGCCACGCTGCTTGGCAGCATCGGCGTGGATACGTTGATCTGCGGCGGCATTGGCGGCGGCGCACAGGTGGCGCTCACCCAGGCGGGTATCCGGCTGTATGCGGGCATCACCGGTTCTGCCGATGAGGCTGTCGCCGCGCTGCTGGCTGGCACACTGCCCCAGAATGCGCAGGCCAACTGCGACCACCATCACGACGGCGAGCATGCGCATGCCTGCGGCGAACACGGCTGCGGCGAGCACAGCTGCCACTAAGAGGAAACGCCTGTAAAAGCGGGTATCCGCCCGGCCGGCATCACGCGGCCGGGCGTTTGCGTTTGCGCGGCGCTCATTCGGCACGCGCCCGGCCTGAAAGGGCCGTCTCCCGCCAGGATACCCGCTGCGCACACCTCCTGCCCTCCATCACCGCCTGAAAAAAGCAAACAACGGTTGCAAAAAAAACGGCTTTGGGCTATAATTCCCTGTGATGCGATGGTTTTGCATGGCCTGCCGTTACTGCATGGAGCCGGCAGGCAGAAAGGAAGGAATACCGTGATTGACATCAATCTCATCCGCAAGACGCCCGACGTCGTGCGTGAAAACATCCGGCGCAAGTTTCAGGACAGCAAACTGCCGCTGGTGGACGAGGTCATCGATCTCGACCGCAAGAACCGCGAGGCAATGCAGCGTGCCGATTCCCTGCGCAATCAGCGCAAGGTGCTCTCCAAGGAGATCGGCGGGCTGATGAAGCAGGGTAAGAAGGACGAAGCCGAGGCCACCAAGGCCAAAGTCGCCCAGATTGCCGAAGAGCTCGTGCAGCTGGAGGCGCTGGAGGAGCAGTACGCCGAGGAGATCAAAAAGCGGATGCAGGTCATTCCGCAGATCATCGACCCCAGCGTGCCCATCGGCAAGGATGACTCGGAGAACGTGGAAATCGAGCGTTTCGGCGAGCCGTTTGTGCCGGATTTTGAGATTCCCTACCATGTGGACATCATGGAGCGCCTCAGCGGTATCGACATCGACTCCGCGCGCCGCACGTCCGGCAATGGCTTCTACTACCTGAAGGGCGACATCGCCAGGCTGCACAGCGCCTGCCTGTCCTACGCGCGCGACTTCATGATCGACCGCGGCTTCACCTACTGCATCCCGCCGTACATGATCCGCTCCAATGTCGTCACGGGCGTGATGAGCTTCGCCGAGATGGAAAACATGATGTACAAGATCGAGGGC
>DVJV01000192.1 GCA_018716525.1 Candidatus Ventricola gallistercoris | reverse complement strand
TTACGCGTAAATGATGCCATGCGTACCTCTCCACCTGCTTTCCGCTTTTTCTTGTTCTCCGGAACAATCTCCGCTTTTCATCTTTCTCGCGCAAAGTAAGTATATCATGGGGATGGGCACCCATGCAATATGGAACTTTTCAAGCTCAATGCACAGGCAGCCGTCGCAGCACTTGTCTTCATTTTCCAGATCTTTTCCAACACTTCTGTGGATTTGCCTAAAAAACAGGCACTTCAGACCCGCTGCACAGAAATCCATCACCACGCTGATTTTGTCGGTTGTCGTTTCTTGGCGGTTTTTTTACAATACAACCATCCGCCAGTACCACATCATCTGACACATGGAGATAAAGGAGATATCGTTATGGGGTTGACCGATCAAATCAAAAAAACCGCGCTCAAAACAGCATTTGGCTATCTGGAAAAGAATCCGGAGGAAAACGCTCCCAAGCTGATGGCCTGGGTGGACAAGCTGGCGGGCACCGGCCCGGACAGCTTCCAGGCACAGCGCGACGCCATTCGCGCCGTCATCAACGACCCTGACAACAACATGTACCGGCTCGTCATGGACATCCTCACGCAGACGGATAATGAGGTGCTCAAGGCGACTTTCACCAACTTCTTCCTCAACGCGAACATCATCGGCTGGCCTGTTCAGGAAAAGAACCGCGAGAAGTACGGCTGCAACATCCCCTGGGCCATTCTGCTCGATCCAACCTCGGCCTGCAATCTGCACTGCACCGGCTGCTGGGCTGCGGAGTACGGCAACAAATTGAACCTGTCTTTTGACGAGATCGACTCGATCATCACGCAGGGCAAGGCGCTGGGCATCTACATGTACATCTACACCGGCGGCGAGCCGCTGGTGCGCAAAAAGGATCTGATCGCCCTGTGCGAAAAGCACAGCGACTGCCAGTTCCTCTCCTTCACCAACGGCACGCTGATCGACGAAGCCTTTGCTGACGAGATGCTGCGCGTGAAGAACTTCATTCCCGCCATCAGTCTGGAGGGCTTTGAGGAGGCGACCGACGGCCGCCGCGGCCAAGGCGTCTATCAGAAGGCTGTCCGCGCCATGCAGATCCTGCATGACAAGCACCTGCCGTTCGGCATCTCTGCCTGCTACACCAGCGCCAATGTGGATTCCATCGCCTCGGACGAATACATCGACTTCATCTGCGGCCTGGGCGCGCGCTTCATCTGGTATTTCCACTACATGCCTGTCGGCAACGACGCCGCGCCGCAGCTGCTGCCCAGCCCGGAGCAGCGGGAATACATGTACCATCGCATCCGCGAAATCCGCTCCACCAAACCCATCTTCGCAATGGACTTCCAGAACGACGGCGAGTATGTGGGCGGCTGCATCGCCGGAGGTCGCCGCTATCTGCACATCAATGCCAACGGCGACGTCGATCCCTGCGTGTTCATCCACTATTCCAATGCGAACATCCGTGAGGTCAGCTTGCTCGACGCGCTGCGCTCCCCAATCTTCATGGCCTATCACGACGGGCAGCCGTTCAACGACAACATGTTGCGCCCCTGCCCGATGCTGGAAAACCCGGAGATGCTGCGGGAGATCGTCGAAAAGACCGGCGCGCATTCGACCGACCCGCAGGCACCTGAATCCGCCGACCATCTGTGCGGGAAGTGCGACGATTACGCGAAAAACTGGACGCCGACCGCAGAGCGCCTGTGGGCATGCAGCCACAGCTGCGCAGACTGCGCCTCTGCCTGCGGCAAGGAGGGCTGAGCTATGACCACCTATTTCACGTCCGAAAGCGTTACACAGGGTCATCCCGACAAGGTCTGCGACCAGATTGCCGACGCGATTCTCGACGCAGTGCTTGCCGCCGACCCGTATGCCCATGTCGCCTGTGAAGTGACGGCCATCACCGATTCCGTTCACATCTTCGGCGAGATCACCACGCTTGCGCGCGTTGATTACGAGGCAGTTGCGCGTGAGACGATCCGCGCCATTGGGTACACAACGCCCGGCCATGGCTTTGACGCCGACACCTGCCGGATTGTGGTTGACCTGCATGAGCAGTCGCCCGATATCAACATGGGCGTGCAGCGTGAAAACGAGGAGGAAAGCGGTGCCGGCGATCAGGGCATGATGTTCGGCTATGCATGCCGGGAGACGGAAAGCCTCATGCCGCTGCCCATCGAGCTGGCCCATGCGCTCACGCGCCGGCTCGCCGATGTGCGCGAGATGCGCATCATCCCAGAGCTTCTGCCGGACGGAAAGGCGCAGGTGACCGTTCAGTATGAGGATGGCATCCCCACGCGCATCGACACGGTGGTGGTCTCCACCCAGCACACGGACAGCATTTCCGAAGCAGAGCTGCGTGCGCAGGTGATCGACGAGGTGATCCTCAAAGCGCTGCCGGCCAATCTGCTGGACGATCGGACGCACATGCTGATCAATCCGACCGGCCGCTTTTTGATCGGAGGCCCGGCGGGTGACAGCGGATTGACAGGCCGCAAGCTGATTGTGGATACCTACGGCGGCTATGCGCGCCACGGCGGCGGTGCGTTCTCCGGCAAGGATCCGACCAAGGTGGACCGCAGCGCAGCCTACATGGCGCGTTATCTGGCCAAGAATGTCGTTGCCGCGGGCTTTGCGGACCGTTGTGAGGTGCAGCTCAGCTATGCCATCGGCGTGGCACAGCCCGTCTCGCTGCTGGTGGATACCTTTGGCACAGAATCTATTCCCACCCAGGAGATTCGCAGGCTGATTCTTGACAGCGTAGACATGCGCCCGACAGCGATTATCCGCCGCTTTGAACTGCGCGAACCGATATACAGCAAGGTTTCCTGCTATGGTCACTTTGGAGAGCATGCCAGAGAGATGCCTTGGGAACAGATGGAGTTGGCTGCCGTGTGGCTTCAGCAGACGCGTATACACTGCGCATAATCCGGCGCTTTCATCCACACAGGAACAGCCGGAGCATCGCTATCCTGATGCTCCGGCTTTGTTTCTCCGCGCATCAGGGGAGAATCGAAAGGAAGGTTATCATGTCCGTCAAGATTATCGCAGATTCCACCTGTGATCTGCCTGCGGATTTGCTGGCACAGTACGACATCACCATTCTGCCGCTGTCCATCAACAGGGATGGGCAATTCTATAAGGACGGCGTCGAAATCACGCCGCAGGACATCTTTGTGCATGTCGATGCGGGCGGCGCGCTCTGCTCGACAGCGGCTGTCAACATCGAAGAGTTTACAGCCTGCTTTGCCCAGTACAGCGGCGCGTACGATGCGGTCATCTGCGTGACCATCAGCGCGGAGATGTCCAGCTGTTATCAGAACGCCTGCATGGCTGCCGCATCCTTTCCCAATGTCTATGTGGTGGACTCCCGCAACCTGTCCAGCGCACAGGGCCTGATTGCCCTGGAGGCTGCAAGACTTGCCCCGCAGGGGTTCTCAGGCCGCGAAATTGCCCGAATCCTGAACGAGGCAACCGGCAGGGTGCAGTCCAGCTTTCTGCTTGACCGGCTCGACTACATGCGCAAGGGCGGGCGCTGCTCCGCCGTCGCCGCGCTGGGCGCCAACCTCATGCACCTCAAGCCCTGCATCGCCGTCCGGGAGGGCAAAATGGGCGTCGTGAAGAAATACCGCGGCTCCTTTGAGCACTGCATGGTTCAGTACACCAAGGAGCTCCTGACGCAGCATCCTGACAGCGGCAACGACATTGCCATTGTCGTCCATCCCGCCGCGGATCGCGCTGCCGTTGAGGCGACCCTTCGCACGCTGAAGGAGGATGGACGGTTCAGGGCCGTCTATGAAGCCCGTACGGGATGCACCGTGGCCTGCCATTGCGGAGCGAATACCATCGGCGTCATGTTCATGACCGACTGACCCAAACGGCTGCTTCTTTCAGCCACAAAAGCATGGTATACTGAATCACAGCGTTTAGGGGAAGGAGAACAGGTATGAAGATCGGCATCATCGACGTGGGCGGCGGCTTCCGTGACGTCTACGGCGCAGGCGTGCTGGACGTGTGCATGGAGCAGGGTATCCGTTTTGATTACTGCATTGGTATTTCGGCGGGAAGCGCCAATCTGGCCTCGTATCTGTCCGGGCAGGCGGGGCGCAGTTATACCTTCTATATGGAGTATGTCTTTCGCAGGGAATACGCCAGCCTAGATAACTGGCTGAAAACCCGGAACTACGTAAACCTTAATTACGTCTACGGCACGCTTTCCAACAGCGACGGAGAGAACCCGATCGATTATTCTGCCATAGAAAGGAATCCAGCAAGCTTCTATGTCGGCGCGTGCAACGCCATGACGGGCGAACCGATTTATTTCGATAGGACATATCTGGCACAGGATCACTACGATATCTTCAAGGCCTCCTGCGCCCTTCCGGTGTTCTGTCGTCCCTACACGATTGAGGGTATTCCGTATCTGGACGGCGGCATTTCTGATCCGATTCCTCTGGATAAGGCTTTCAACGACGGATGTGACAAGGTTGTTCTGATCCTGACCCGCCCGATCGACCAGCCCCGTCAAGCAAGAAAGGATCGCGTGATTGCCGACCTGCTTTCGCGCTCCTACCCAAAGGCCGGTGAAAGGATGCGCATCCGTTATCAAACGTACAATGCAGGCGTAGCGCTTGCCCAAAGGCTTCAAGCGCAGGGAAAGGTGCTGATCGTCGCACCGGATGATATCTGCGGACTTTCCACTCTCACAAAAGATCAGGGGAAATTGAAGGCAATGTACGAGAAAGGGGTTCGGGATGCAGGAAGCATTGACGCATTTTTGAGAAATTGATTCTGAGCTTGCTGCGGTATAAAAGGGGGGATAATTCGCCCCTCGGACACATGCACATGAACAGGTTCCAGCGGTTCCCCTTCGTTTGTCCAGAAGAATACACAGTAGCGGTCAATCCTCAAGACCAGAGGCACCGCGGAAGCCTCCTTTTTGCGCAAACTCCAGAATCAACGGGGCTGTGAAAAAAGCCCCTGTTCCTATTATACACGAACAACAAACAGCAAACAAGAGCCTACCGCCGCGCATCTCCTCCGGCAGCATCTCGGGGCACATGCTTCATCTGCTATGCAGGCATCCATCGCGGAAGGGAGGATTGGCAATAGCCGATATGCCCTGTTCTGGCGGCAGGATTTGATCGTTCGCACGCTTCTGCTTACTGACCATCCCCCAGGTAGAATCCGGACCAGGCGGAAAGCACGAATGAGCCTTCTTCCAACTGCTTCCAGGCTGTCCCGCTATGCAAATACACCTATTGGTTAGTAATGGTGAACTTTCCGGAATGCTTCTCATTATTTATATATACCAAGAGAGGTTCGACCTCGTGGCATGTATCCTTTGCTGCGGATGCTTCCCTCTTTGAGCAGCAATATCTCCTGCTGAAAGCCCAGATATCGAACCCGGTCCACCGTTACAGGATG
>DVJV01000004.1 GCA_018716525.1 Candidatus Ventricola gallistercoris | reverse complement strand
AAACCGAGCAGCAGGTCCAGCGGGCCATGCAGGAACTGATGCGCGGCAAGACCTCCTTCGTCATTGCGCACCGCCTTTCCACCATACAAAACGCCGACAAGATCCTCGTCATGGATCACGGCGACGTGGTCGAGCAGGGCACACACGAGGAGCTGATGGCCAAGCGCGGGGCATATTACCGCCTCTACGCTGCTCAGTTTGAATGAGCTCCCCTCTGTCAGCTTTATGCAATTATAAAGCGCAGATAGACGAAAAGCCAATCAGCATCGGATCCAAACAGGCCAAACGCATAAGAAAAAGAAGGGCTTGAGGCGCATTCTCCTCAAGCCCTCAGTGTGTCGAAAAAGTCCGCCTACGGCGTCCTTTTCCGAGAGTTGAACGCTGTTTCCCTCTCGTCCTGCGGGACTCCCGGGCGGGAAACAGCGCAAGGAAACCTTGCAAGGCAAGGCTTCCGCATCCGCCGCACATGTCGCCGGATGCGGATTACATTTGGAGGGCTTCGGCCCTCCAAACCTCCCGGAAGGGTTTTTTGACAGTCTGTGCACCGGATGAACGATCCGGTGCATTTTATGTTACTTTCGCGTTCTCCGCTTTGCTTTGAAGCGGTTGAGCATGATAGGGGTATAATCATGGGAAAGAAGGGGCATCCTGCATCGGGAAAGGCGGTGATCAGGATGGCATCCATGGGAAAGAAACCGGGCATTTTCCATCGTGCAGGCGATATGATCGAGCGCGCGCGAAACTGGATGAAAGAGTATGCCTATTTGGTGACGATCATGGCGGTGATCGCCATCATTGCGGCGAGTGCGATGTATACCCGGCATGTGCGGGAGGAATCGGGTGTGCAGGCGGCGGCTGGTGCGCCGGAGGTCGGCCAGAAGCCGGAAGAAACAAAGCAGCCTTTGCCGGAAAGCACGCCAATGCCCACGCTTGCGCCGCTGGTCCCGCGTGAGATGGCTGTCTTGAGCAGCGCAGGCGCCGTCATGCCGGTATCGGGAGAAGTGCTGCGCGGGTTTGATGAGGGCGTTCCCGTATTCTGGGAGGCGCTTGGGTGCTGGCAGGTGCATGACGGCGTGGATATTGCCGGGAAAGCGGATGAGCAGGTCAGCTGCGCCCGGGATGGCGTTGTACGCCGCACTGTGCGCGATGATCTGTGGGGCTGGCGTGTGCAGGTGGAGCAGACGGACGGCAGCATTGCGGAATATGCGGGGCTGGCTGTATGCGAGGTGGCGGCAGGGCAGAGTGTGACGAGGGGACAGGCGCTTGGCACGCTGCTATTGCAGATCCCGTGTGAGGCGGAAGAAGGGCCGCACCTGCATCTGACGCTGACCATGCCGAATGGGAAAAAGGCCGATCCGCTGACGATGTTGCCGGAATCATGAGCGAGAGGTGAAACCCGCTTTGCAAAGGAGAACGGCGCATCGGCTTTGGCCGGAATCGGTGAGTGTGGATTTTATAACGGCTGGCGAATCAAAGAAAAACGAGCATTTGTCTTCGGGACAGATGCTCGCTTTTCATATGCAATGGATCAAAGACCGGGTAAATGCGCATGCTGCACGGGAGATGAGGAAACAAAAGGGGCTGCTTTCCCGCAGCGGGAAAAGCAACCCATAGGAGGGAAATATAGAAGAGGTCAGAAGGGAGTTATTCGCCCAGCGCAAGCGCGTAGGCGGCAGCGCAGCTGCCGGCGCGCTGGCCGAACACGACACAGTCGGTGTTGCTCACGCCGCCCAGCGTGGTGTGGCCGATGACGGCAGCGTTGCCCGCGATCTCGCCCGCCTGATACAGGCCGGGGATGGGCGTGCCTTCTTCGGTGAGCACTTCGCACTTGTCGTTCATGACGGGGCCACCGGAGGTGATCATCACGTACGGAATCGTGCGCAGGATGTAGTACGGGCCGCCGGTGAATTCCTTCATCAGGCGCGTACGGCCAAAGTCCTCATCAACGCCGTTTTCGACAAAACCGTTGTAGCGCTCGATCGTTGCAGCCAGGCCCTCGGCATCCACACCGGCCAGCTCGGCGGCTTCTTCAAGCGTCTCGCCCTTGAAGATGGATTCGGCGCTTTCCACGGCGGCGTCAAACTTCGTCCAGTCGGTATCGCCGCT
Source organism: Candidatus Ventricola gallistercoris (assembly GCA_018716525.1). GTDB lineage: Bacteria > Bacillota > Clostridia > Christensenellales > Aristaeellaceae > Ventricola > Ventricola gallistercoris. The sequence continues at coordinate 1,515 of DVJV01000004.1, read as the reverse complement.
GATGACGGGCATGCCGTCCTCGTGGAGCTGGTCGATCATGGCCTGGTCAAAGACGATGTACACGACGTTGTCGCCCTTCTTCCACCAGGAAGTGATGGCGTCGTAATCGCTGCCGTCGGCATTGCCCAGCTCATCGCAGAAGCGCTCGCCCTGCGCGTTGACAAAGATCATGTACGGGAAGTCCTTGATGCGGATGTTCTGGCTGCGCACAAAGCCGGAAGCGGAGGTGTACAGACCGCCGGCGTAGGTGGAGCAGTAGTCCATGTTCTTGACCGCAGCGCCTGCCTTGACGGCCATGCGCAGACCGTCGCCGGTGTTGGATGCGGGCGCGGTCGTCAGCACGTTCTGGAAGTTGTATTCCTTGAGCAGCTCTTCGCTGTGGCCATAGCCGCCGGTGCACAGGATCACCGCGCCGGCCTCGATGCTGCCTTCCGTGCCATCCTCGGTGGTGTAGGTCACGCCGTGCACCACGCCTTCTTCCGTCTGGAGCAGATCGGTGGCGGAGGTGTTGAAGAAGACTTCGATGTTGCCCAGCTCGATCTGCTCATCGACCAGCTCGCCCACCTTCTCCAGGTAGCTGGCGCTGCTGCCCGTGGAGTACACACGCGCAACCTTCATCGGCTGGTAGAGAGACGGCTGGCCGACGCTGCGGTCGCCCATGTCGCAGCCCAGCGAGTCGAGCCAGTCGACCGCCTCACCGGAATGCTCGCAGTAGTACTTTGCCACATCCGGCAGGTAGTTGTCCTCGCCGCCGATGTCCGCGTTGCGGGAGACGATCTCCTCATAGAACAGCTCCGGGCTGTCCTCGATGCCGGCTTCCGCCTGCATCTTCGTGCCCGCGCCGGAGAGCGTGCCGCCCGCCAGGCGCATGGAGCCGCCGCGCTGCTCCGTCTTTTCCAGCAGCACCACGTGCGCGCCATCCTTGGCTGCCTGCAGGGAAGCGTTCATGCCGGCAAAGCCGTAGCCAACGACCACGACATCCGCAGACTCGGGTACGGGCTTGGCTTCCTCTTCCTCGACTTCCACACCCTGAGCCGCGAGCAGTGCCGCATCCACAGCAGCCTTGATGGCGTCAGAGGTGATGGTTGCGCCGGACACGGAATCCACATCCGTGGACTGAGCCTCGACGATGGCAGCGGGGATGGTCTCCAGCGCAGGATCGGAGATGCCGGCCGTCTCCTTGTGATCGGTGACCACGACGGACTCGATCTTGCCGCCCGAGATGGTGACCTCTACGCACACATCTCCGCCCATGCCGGCAGCCGCGCCGGTAAAGACGCCGTCCTGCCAGGCACTCTCGGCCAGAACCGGGGTGATGCCCAGCGCCAGCACGAGCAGCAATGCGAACAGTTTTTTCACAAAAACCACTCCTTTTTGATGTTGATATATTGATTATAACGAAATCCTCTGGAAATCAGAATGCATGAATCTTGACAAAGTTTTCAAAATTCGATATGCTTTTTCCAGAGAACCTTTCACCGGACGGTTTTTCTGTGACAATTTGAAGACAAGATC
>DVJV01000025.1 GCA_018716525.1 Candidatus Ventricola gallistercoris | reverse complement strand
TGAATGTCGTATGCATTCGTCACCAGCAAGGAGGAATTCCCCACGAGCAGCATTTCCCTCTCCGCCCGCCTGCGCGGCGCGGTGCACAGCGTCGTTCAGCCCAGCTGCGTACGCACCAACCAGAATACCGGTCTGATCCGCCTGATCGCCTGCCTGACCATGTTCATCGACCATGCCGGCAAAATGCTCTTCCCGCAGTACCCCGTCATGCGCCTGATCGGCCGCCTGGCTTTCCCATTATTTGCTTACGGCATCGCCGTGGGCGCCGTCTGCACTCGCAACCCGATGCGCTATCTTTCGCGTGTTGTGCTGCTCGCGCTCATCTCTCAGCCGCTTTACGCACTGGGCCTTGCTCACGAAAACAGCGCCATGTACGCCGTCTCCTTTCTGGAAAGCCCGCTGCGCGCCGCCTTCACATTCTACATTCAAAGCTGGCAGACGCCCAGCATCCTGCTCTCCCTGTCGCTTGGCCTGGGCATTCTGATCAGCCTGAGGCAAAAACGGCTGATTCTCGCGCTCGGGCTGTACGTCCTGTGTGAGCGCTTCTCCTCGTTCCTCGATTACGGCGTCGAGGGTGTGCGGCTGATGCTGCTGTTTTACTTCCTGCTCGAGCACCCGCTGCTGTGCCTGCTGGCCACGTGCAGCTACCTGATCCACTGGGCCGCACAGGGAAGCGGCTATGTCTTCTTCGGCATGAACTTCGGCATGCGCATCTACGCGCTGCCCGCCGTGATTCTGGCCTGTCTGCCAATGAAACGCGGTTTCCGCCTGCCCCAGTGGTTCACGTACGGCTTTTATCCGGCCCATCTGGCGCTGCTCGCCGTGCTTTCCCGACTCTGACCGCCTGTTTTTTCCGCCGCCTTTTTTAAGCGTGGCGGATTTCCTTTTTTTGGTGCATACTCTGCCCTTTTGTGCACATGCTAGGGAAACACGGGTGCGCGGATACGCCTTGACGCCCTGCGCCACCACCATTCCACCGGGAGGCGGTTTTTCATGCTCGGTACCGTTCTTTTCACGCCATATGGCCGCACGGGCACTGCACTCAGCGCGCTGATTGTCGTATCTTGTCTGATCGGCCTGACCATGCACAGCGATTTCTACGCCGGCCGCCGCCGCCGGGATTTCTTTTGCTATTACACCAATGTGAGCAATCTCATCGTGCTGCTTTACTTTGCGCTGGTCGCCCCCGCACTCTATGCCACCCCTGCGCTCCATGCGCTGATCCCGCACGTGGAATTCATCGTGACGATGTGCATTACGCTCACATTCTGCGTGTTCCATCTGCTGCTCTCTCCAACGGTGCGCATCATGGTCAAAAGCCTGCCGCACACCCCCAATTACCGCATCATGTGGGTGGACAACCTGTTTATCCACTATATCGTGCCTTGGCTGACGCTTGCCTACTGGATTTTATGCAGCCCCGGCAAAAGCGCCTTGAAGCTCTGGGACGCGCCGCTTTTCACGCTCATTCCGCTGCTATACCTGCTTTTGATTTTCCTGCGGGCAAGAAAAGGCATAAACATCCACGGGGAAAACAGCCCCTATCCCTACCCGTTTCTGGATTGCAATGCCCGGGGGATTCGCCGCGTAATGCGCACTTGCATGGCGCTGTTTGCCATCTGCCTGGCCAGCGCGCTGTGGGTGCTGCTGACGCTCTTCCTCGCCTTCTCCCGCTGGGGCGGGGGACACGCATTCATTCTGATCTGATCGGCAGGGGAATTGAAAAAAACGAAAAAAATGAAAATTTAGGATTGACATCTGCCGCATAACCGTGTATAATGGGCTCTGCTGAACAGCTCAAACACATTGGGGAATGGTGTAACGGCAGCACCTGCGACTCTGACTCGTATTGTCTAGGTTCGAATCCTAGTTCCCCAGCCATTGCCTCCATGGTCAAGCGGTTAAGACGTTGCCCTCTCAAGGCAAAATCATGGGTTCGATTCCCATTGGAGGTGCCACATGCCACCGGATTTTCCGGTGGTCTTTTTTTGTCACATTCAAAACAACGCAAGCCCTCGTTCCATCCAATGGACGCGTATCTCAAATCCCACGCTTAGATGCCCGGTGCCGGATGCCTGATTCCCCTTTTCTCCATTTTATATTGCGCAGAAAACGCCGCCGAACAGAGCCTAACGCGCCTTTCGTTTGCCGCAATCCCCCTCTTTTGCATGGAATGTGTCCGCTGAAGGCGAATTGGGGCTTGATTTGCCGCGAAATGCAGGTATAATAAAGCCTGTATGAACCCAGGATTACGGAGGGAATGACCATGGAAAGAACCTATGCTGCCGACGTGCGCAGCGCAGAGCAGATCAAGGTCTGCGGTTTTGTGGAAAACATCCGCAACAAGAGCAAGATGGCGTTCATCGTGCTCAAGGATATCACCAGCAAAGTACAGATCACCGTGGAAAAGGGCGAGAATGAGGCGCTGGACAACGCGGTCAACCAGCTCACGCTCGATTCCGTCATCACCGTGGTGGGCAAAGCGGTGGAGAGCGAATATGTGAAGCTCGGCGGTGTGGAAATCTATCCCCGCGAGATCATCATCCATTCGATCGCCGCGCCGCTGCCCATCGACCGCGAGGCCCGCAAGGGACACGAGCGCTCCTCCATCGATCAGCGCATCGACTACCGCTGGGTCGACCTGCGCACCGAGGCCAACCAGCTCCTTTTCAAGGTGCAGACGGTGCTCGTGGGCGCCATGCGCGAATTCCTGCTTGAGCGCCGCTTCATGGAAATCCACACCCCCAAGCTGATCGGCGCGGCCAGCGAATCCGGCGCAGATGTGTTTGAGGTCAAGTATTTTGACCGCAAGGCCTATCTGGCGCAGAGCCCGCAGTTCTACAAGCAGATGGCCATGGCCTCCGGCTTTGAGCGCATCTTCGAAGTTGGCCCGGTTTTTCGCGCGGAAAAATCCTTCACCAGCAAGCACACCACCGAGTTCTCCGGCTTTGACCTGGAGTTCAGCTTCATCGAGTCCTTCCGCGACGTGATGGCGCTGCAGCAGGAGCTGCTCACCTTTGCCCTTTCCAAGGTCAAGGCGGCATATGGTGAAGACATCGAGCGCGTGTTCGGCATGCCGCTGACCGTGCCCACCACGCCGTTCCCGGTGGTGAAGCTGCGCGATCTGTATGACGCACTCGAAAAGGAATTCGGCTACGTCGCCCCCGAAGAGGAAAAGGGCGACCTGACCACCGAAGCCGAGCGGCTTTCTTACGACTGGGTGAAGAAGCACTACAATCACGAATTCCTCTTCGTGACAGATTACAGCGCTGAAAAGCGCGCCTTCTACCACATGCGCGATGAGAACGGCGTGCCCCAGGGCTATGACCTGATCTGGCGCGGCGTGGAGATCACCACCGGCGCACAGCGCGAACACCGCTATGAGGTGCTCAAGGCGCAAGCGCAGGAACGCGGCCTGGAAGAGGATGTCAAGTTCTATCTGGAGTTTTTCAAGTACGGCTGCCCGCCGCATGGCGGATTCGGCCTGGGCATCGACCGCCTGACCATGCTGCTGCTGGGCCTGACGATCAAGGATGCAATGTTCCTCTTCCGCAGCCCGAGCAGGCTCACCCCGTAAACAATCATATTGCCCGTCTGCAAAACCGCTGTGCCGGTTTTCAAGGACCGCTGGCTATGTTGAGCCGGCGGTCTTTTGTTATGCCCTGTCTGTTTCCATGTCTCTTGATCGCGCTTCTACGCTGCATGCATGGCCAATGCAAAAAGCAGCCGTGCCACACGCACCGGGCTCAAAAGTGAGGTTTGCTCCGCAAGTCGGGCCTACCTCTGTGCTCACGGCATGCAGCTTACAAAAGGTTCAAACCGACACCAAGAGTTAAGGGCGATCCTATCTTACATGCTTGCAGCACTATTTTATGTTTATGCATTCAAGGCGTATCGGTGGGAATCCGCCCATGTATACCCGGATTCGCAACGCCAGGCATACATTCTCGCAAAAGAAGAGACGGATCTTTTCCTCTGCCCTTTTCAAAACGCAAAAAATGCCCGCAGGCCGTTCCTCATACACCGCATACAAGAATCGCTTTTGCGACGTTTCCCACCGAACCAGCTTCCCAACGCTTAAGGCAAAACCTGGAAAACACAAAAAAGAATCCTTTCTACACAAGGTTTTTAAGTCTCTACCCATGCCGTGTGTTTCGGCTTTCGCTTACGGAGCTTTGCCCTGCCAAACCTTCCCCATTTTATGGCAGCTCACACGAATGCCCTTGGCTTTTCGCATCACATCTCTCTTTGCGGCAAATCGCAGATGAAGGCTTCGTGGTTCTTTCATGCATTCTGAAAGCCTCACTCCGCTTTCTGCGCATTTCACAGCCGGATGCAGTGCCTCTTTCACACACATTTCAAGATTGATCTACCCATTAAAATGTGATATAATGCATGTGATACACACGAAGAAGGGAATGCATAAGCATGTCAGCGGCATTTGACGGCGAACGACTGATGACATTCGGGCAGTGTCTCAGGCACATTCTCAAGGAAAAGAACCTGTCCGCTTCAGCGCTCTCCAGAATGATGGAAAACAAAAGCCGCAACAGCCTTTTCCGCATTTTGGATGACACCAGCAGTCCAGCCGCCCAGGAAGCCTTCTGCGAAAAGCTGATCCGCGGCAACTGGCTTGATCTGAGCACCGAGCAATGCCAGATGCTGCAAAGATCGCTGGAGATCAGCCGCGTGGGCATCGCCGGATACCGAAGCAACCAGGCCATGCGCAGCATGCTCAGCAATGTGAGCACCACCCGCTGCGACCGTTCCATCATGCTCGATGTGGTCAGCAAGGGTGAGCGCATTGCCTTTGACCAGCAGCTTGCCGTATATGCAAATGCACGCTCTGTCAGCGTGACGATCACCGGCTGCTGCGAAAGAAACCTGCTTTTCACGCTTGCAGATGGCCTGCTTCGCGGACAGAACTCGGAAAAGGTGCGCATCACGCACTATTTGTGCACCGGCGGCGACGAGATCATCCGCGGTGTCTCAGCCATCCAGCCTTTGCTGTATTCATGCAGTTATGACGTTTTCTGCATCACGCCGGGCACATTTTCCCCCGAACGGGAGCAGATCTACCGTTCCAACGTCATTGTCATCCTGTGGGAAGACCAGCAGGGAGTCATGCACCGCCACCTCATCTCGATGGTGGACAGGGATGTGCTCATGCTCATTGACAACGGTTGCCATCAGGAGATGGAGTTGATCGCCCGGTTGATGCAGGCCGATCAAAAATACATGTATCCGCTCAAATCCACCTTTGTGCTCAGCCACTCCCCGCAGGACTATCTGGCCTATACGGCCGCATTCGACGATCTGGAGCGCAACCGCGCCATCTACACCATCAAGCCGGACATGTGCATCACGTTCATCAGCCCGGAGATCCTGCGCCAGCCGGTGATGGAAGGTTTTGTGCAGACGGATTTTACCAGCACCGAGGAGCTTCCTCCACTCATTGACGCTTTTGCCGACATCCACCGCAGGCGGTTTGACAACCTGTACACCAAGAAAAAGCCCACGCACGCCATCTTCTCGGCAGAGGCCATGGAGCGCTTTGCGCGCACGGGGATGCAGTCGGATCACTTTTTTGCCATCCGCCCCTATTCTCCCCAGGAGCGCGTGCTGATGCTGCGCCACATCCGCAGCCATGCAGAGGAAAACCCCTTTTTCAACATCTACTTTTTTAAGGAGAGCTTTGACCCGCCCAAATCGGAAATCGGTCTGTATGAGGGCATCGGCACGCTGATGCTTCAGCCCTATACCCATTATGACCTTGCTGCCGGTCACGCCGAGGTGCTGATCACCCAGCGGGAATTCTGCCAGAAATACAAGGAATTTTTCGTGCGCGACCTGCTTGAACGCCAGGTTCTGCCCAAGGAGAAAACCCTCGGCCTCCTGGATCACTTGATCGACATCGCTCAGTCTGATGCGTAACAAAAGCGGCGCTTCCCGGTCACACTTCTGCCGGGAAAGCGCCGTTTTTGGTTTGTGGGTACCTTCTTCCGGACACGTCTTCCTGCCCGGTCATTTTCTTGCCAAGGTTGGCGCCTCATGCAACCGCATCCGCCTATTCGCTATGCATTCTACTTTCCGCCAAGCATGAAATGCGAGCGGATGCGAAGCAGCGCGTCGAGCATTCCGGGCAGCTCCACCGACTCACCCGCCACGGCCGGAACCGTCGCAATGAGCGTATCCCCGAGCATCACGCGGATCTCCCCGAGCGGGTCCCCCTCATACACCGGGGCATCCACGCCTTCCACCAGCGCCACCTCCAGCGATATGCCGGCCTGATCCCCGCGCTTGAGCAGCCATTCGCATGTGCCGCCGCTCTTCACGCTCACGCTGTTACGTCCACCCATGCGCACCGGCACGGTCATTTGCATGTCGATCCCCTCTTCGACCGGGCGAAAGAGCTGGTAACCCGCAAAACCATATTCCAGCATGGCGCGCGCCTCGTCAAAGCGCGTCTGGCTGGCCTGCGATCCCAGCACCACGGCGATCAACCGCATGCCATCCTTCTTCGCCGTGGCGCTGATGCAGTAGCGCGCCTCGTTGGTCGAGCCCGTCTTGTAACCATCGCTTCCGGGATAAAAGCGGATCAGCCGGTTGGTGTTCGTCAGCTGCGTGACCCGGCCGCCGCTGTGCGCGATTTCGTCCATCCAGATGGTCGAAAAGGTGTAGTACAGCGGGTGCCGATCCAGTTGCGCGCTCAGCGCCGCCACGTCCCGGGCTGTGGTGTAGTGCCCCTGCGCAGGCAAACCCGTGCAATTGACGTAGTGCGTATTGGCAAGCCCCAGCTCCTGTGCACGCTCGTTCATCCGGCGCACAAACCCTTCCTCTGACCCCTCCAGATACTCGGCAAGGGCTACCGCCGAATCATTCGCGCTGGCCACAATCATGCTCTTGAGCAGCTCTCGCACTGTGTAGCTCGCGTTTGCATCCAAAAAGGCCTGGCTGCCCCCCATGCTTGCCGCGTGCTCAGACACCGTCACCTCGTCCTCTTCGGTGATCTTGCCCTCGTCGAGCGCCTCCAGCGTCAGCAAGATGGTCATCACTTTCGTGACGCTCGCCACCGGCCGCCGCTCGTCCGCGTTCTTTTCAAAGATCACACGCCCGGTCGAGGCTTCCGTCAGAATCGCGCTCGGGCTGGTGATGTCAAACGGAGTGCCCGTCTCCATGGGCGCCAGGCTGCTTTCCATCTCCGCGCGCTGCCCCTGTGAAGGCGCCTGAGTCTGTTGCGGCACAGCGTTCTGCTCCACCGTCTCCTCCTGTGCGCGCACAACGCATGGAACAAGCATCAAAAGTGCCGTCAGCGCACACGCAAACCCCAGTCGAATGGCCTTTGTCTTCATTTCTGTCCTCCCTCTCCTCACATCCCGAGGCGTCCGCAAAACCGTTTTCCTTGCCCTAAGACGCCTATTTCCGTCTGCCCTATTCTGCCCCTCATGAGGCGCGGGAATCCCTGTCACTGCGCCATCATCTGCGCGATTTCATCCGCATTGAGCCCCGGATGCAGCGCCAGGTTGATCCCCTCGGAGAGGATACCCGCCATGCGCTCCACCAGCGCATCCACCTCGCGGGGCGTGACGATCAGATCCCCCAGCCTTTCGGACACCACGCGTTCAATGCAGTCGGTCAGCTGCCGTTCATCGACCGAGCCGTCGTCTCCCCCCAGCGCCCCCAGTGCATCCCGCGCGATCGTGGAGGCATACACCACCATCGGCACGCCCACGGCGATCACCGGTACGCCAAACGTCTCTTCGCACAATGCCTTTTGGTGATTGCCCACGCCGGACCCCGGCGTAATCCCCGTATCGGCCACCTGTATCGTCGAGCAAATCCTCTGCGAGCTTCGCGCCGCCAGCGCATCCACCGCGATGACCGCATCTGGTTTGACGTGCTCGACCATTCCGCGCAGCACCTCCGCCGTTTCGATGCCCGTAACGCCCAGCACCCCCGGTGCCGCAGCGCACACCCGCGCCATGCGTGCGCTCAGTTCCGCCGGCAAGCAGCCCTCCATGTGCCGCGTGACCAGCACACGCTCCACCGTGCGCGGTCCCAGCGCGTCCGGCGTCACGCTCCGGTTGCCCAGGCCCGTCACCAAAACCGTGCGGGCATCCGGCGGAAGCATGTGGCGCAGCACGCGGGCCAGCTCACCGCTCAGCGCACGGCGGGTGGACAGATCAATGCTCAGCGTCTGCGGACAGCTCAGTGTCACGTATTCCCCCATCGGCCTGCCCAGCTCCCGAGCGCTTGCCTCGCTGTCGATTCGCACCACCGTGCGCTCAATGCCGCCCGAAAGCCGCTCGCTTTGCCCAGGCCCGGCCCCTCCCTGGCCCTGTGCTTCAACAGCCAGATCCGTCCATCTCTCCCGCACGTCGCAAAACCCCTTTCCTGCCGCGCACCCCTTCCCGCCGCATGCTGCATCGGGCATTGGCGCGCAAATCGCTGTTTGTATTTTGTACCGATTTGTGGTAAAGTATGAACAGTTCCCGCGGCTTTCTGCCGCTTAGAAAGGAGAATTGCCATGCCTGCTTTTCCCGGCATGATCCGTACCATGTCCGCCGTTCCCCGCGTACACCTGGCCGATCCTGCGCAAAACGCGCAGGAAATTGCCAGCTTGCTGCGCACCGCCGACAGCCGCGGTGCTGATCTATGCGTATTTCCGGAATTATGCCTGTGCGGTTACACCTGTGGCGACCTGCTGCTTCAACCGGCATTGCTTGACGGCTGCCTTGCCGCGCTCAAGTCGCTGCTGGAACTGCCCGTGCGCACGGCGTTTGTCGTAGGCCTGCCGCTGGAGATGGCGGGCAGGCTCTACAACTGCGCCGCTGTGATCGCCGGAGGCCGGATTCTGGGCATCGTGCCCAAGGAGCACCTGCCCAACCACGCCGAATTTTACGAGCGCCGCTGGTTCGAGCCTGGGCACAGCGCGCCTTCTCACGTCGAGCTGCTCCACCAGGATGTGCCCGTGGGCGAGGACCTGTGCTTTGACTGCGGCGCATTCAGCCTCGGCGTGGAAATCTGCGAAGATCTCTGGGTGCCCGCGCCACCCTCTGCTCGGCTTTGCATGGGCGGCGCGTTGCTGATTGCCAACCCCTCCGCCGGAAACGAGCTGGTCACCAAGCACCGCTACCGCTGTGAGCTGATCGCCCAGCAGAGTGCGCGGTGCCTGTGCGGCTATATCTATGCGGGCGCCGGGTACGGCGAATCGACAACGGACATGGTCTTCTCCGGCTATGCGGGGGTATACGAAAACGGCCGGGCATTGAGCGAAAACACGCGGTTTGCCCGCGAATCCTCCTTTGCCCTTTCCGACATCGACGTCGACCGCCTGCGTTTCAAACGCCGCCAGAGCCGCAGCTTCTTTGACGGAGCGTCTGCGCCGCTTCGCACGCTCCCCTTCCACCTCTCCCCTGCCAAGGAAGAGACCGGGCCGCTGCTGCGCCCGCTGAGCGCGCTGCCATTTGTGCCCTCTGGCGCCGAACGGGACCTGCGCACCGAAGAGATTTTGCTGATTCAAACCACAGCGTTGCTTTCGCGCATGGAGCATGTGGGCACGCGCCACGCCGTGCTGGGCGTATCGGGCGGACTTGACTCCACACTCACGCTGCTGACTGCCGCCTATGCCTTCGAGCGTGCGGGGTATGACATGCGCGGATTGGTGGCCATCACCATGCCGGGCTTTGGCACGGGCAGCCGCACCCTGCAAAACGCTCTCCGGCTCATGGAGTTGATCGGTTGCACGGCGCTGACCATCCCCATCGGCAAAGCGGTCTTGCAGCACTTTGAGGACATCGGCCAGGACCCGGATGTGCACGACATCTGCTATGAAAATGCGCAGGCGCGCGAGCGCACGCAGATCGTCATGGACTATGCCAACAAGACCCAGGCGCTGGCCCTGGGCACGGGCGACCTGAGCGAACTGGCGCTGGGCTGGTGCACCTACAACGGCGACCAGATGAGCATGTACAACATGAGCGGCTCCGTCCCCAAGACGCTGATCCGCCATCTGGTGCGCTATGCCGGCAGCAAACTGGGCGGGGAGATCGTGCCCGTGGTCGAAGACATTCTGGATACGCCGATCTCCCCCGAACTCATCCCTTCCAAAGAAGGCGAGCTCACCCAGCGCACGGAGGATACTCTGGGCGCCTACGCGCTGCATGACTTCTTCCTCTATCACATGATGGACAGCGGCGCATCGCCGCGCAAGCTCTTTGCCCTGGCGCTGCAGGCGTTTGACAAAGAGTATGACCGGGCAGCGATTTTGAGCGCACTGCGCACATTTGTGCGCCGGTTCTTCACCCAGCAGTTTAAGCGCTCTGCCATGCCCGACGGCCCGAAAGTCGGCTCTGTCTCCCTCTCTCCCCGCGGCGACTGGAGAATGCCTTCCGACGCGCAGATGGGCCTCTGGTTGCGCGAGGTGGACGCGCTCATCGACGAGCAACCCTGAGGCGCACATAGCGCAGCGAGCGCTTCAGTGTGTCGAAAAAGTCCGCCTACGGCGTCCTTTTCCGAGATTTACGCCGTTTCCCTCTCGCCCCCGCGGGGCTCCCGGGCGGGAAACAGCGCAAGGAAACCTTGCACAGCAAGGCTTCCGAATCCGCCGCACATGTCGCCGGATTCGGATTGCATTTGGAGGGCTACGGCCCTCCAAAC
>DVJV01000191.1 GCA_018716525.1 Candidatus Ventricola gallistercoris | reverse complement strand
TTAATTGGCTTTCTTTGCAAGAGTCTGCTGCTCAGGGCGCAGTATACTGCACACGCAATGCGGCCTTCCGCTTTTCCGCTTCCTGGAGGAGTGTTTGCGCATGGTGAATGCTGCTCTTGCTCTCACAGTCTGCACCGCCGACCATGCGCGCCAACTCCTGTGCACGCTGGGCATTGTCAAGATGCGTGACCTCCGTTCGGGTGATTCCTCCATCCTCATACTTGCGCACGAGGAACTGTTCATCCGCCATTGCAGCGATCTGTGGAAGGTGTGTCACGCAAATGACCTGGTGATGGTTGCCGATCTGAGACATCTTCTCAGCCACAACCTGAGCCATGCGGCCGCTGATACCCGTATCAATCTCGTCAAAGACCATACTGCGCGGAATGCCCGGCTTTTGTGCCGAGAGATTCTTCAGCGCGAGCATGATACGCGACAACTCGCCGCCAGATGCCACCCGTGCAAGTGGGCGAAGCGGTTGTCCCAAATTGGCGCAAAACATCATTTCGATGCGGTCAGCACCACTTGCGCTGAAGCGATCGGTGAGCTTCTCCCCTGGCGCCAGCGGTGCAAAAGCCATCGACAACCGGGCATTCTTCATGCCCAGGTCACGCAACTGTGCTTCAATGCTCTTTTCAAAGACCCGCGCTGCCGCTTCGCGCGCGTGCGTCAGCTTCGTGCATGCCTCCCCCAGCGCCTTGCCCAGCTGACGGTACTCCTTCTCAAGCTTCTCCGCAGCGCTGTCGGAATCCTCCAGCTCGTCAAGCTCTGCGGCAACCTTGTCACGGTAGCGAATCATATCCTGTGTCGTGGCGCCATATTTTCGGTTAAGCCGGCGCAGCAGATCCAGGCGGCCTTCCACGCGCTCTGCGTCGTCTTCATCATATTCCATGTCATCGCGCAGATCGCAAAGATCTTTTGCCGCGTCTTCGACCTCATAACACAGCCCATCCAGCCTGGTAAAGACGGTCTCATAGCGCGGATCCAGCGAGGCCACCGGCATCAAGGCATTGACGCCTTCACGCAAAAGTTCCACCGCCGAAGAGCTGTTCTCCGTTCCTTCACTGAGCAGCGCACAGGATTCATCAAAGGCGGCCATGATCTTTCCTGCATTGCGGTAAAAGACCTTGAGACGCTCAAGCTCTTCTTCCTCCCCTTCAACCAGATGAGCGTTGCGAAGCTCTTCCAACTGAAAGCGAAGCATATCAATGCGCTGCTCCCGCTCTGCAACGCTCTTGCGCAAGCGGGCGAGTTTCTGCCCAGCAGAGCGCCAATCGGCATAGAGCTTTTCTGTCTGCGCCAGCAGCGGGCGCACCTCATCTGCGGCAAATTCGTCGAGATACCCGATATGATTGCGGCTGTCCAAAAGAAGCTGATGCTCATGCTGCCCGTGAATGTCCAGCAGTTGGGCAGATACAAGCCTGAGCGTTTGAAGCGGGACGACGGTACCGTTGATCCGGCAGATGTTGCGCCCCGTATTGGTCAGCTCGCGTGAGATGGAAGCGGTATCCTCATCGCCCATGAGCTCCAACTCGCCAAGCAGCGCGCGCACCCTATCATTGTCCGCAATGTCAAAAACGGCTTCAACGCGTGCTTTTGCAGCTCCGTTAGCGATCAGCTCCCGGTCGGCACGCTCGCCAAGCACCAGATTGACCGCATCCACCACAATGGATTTGCCCGCACCTGTTTCACCGGTCATCACGTTCATACCGGGCGCAAAATCCAGTGTCATCTCGTCAATCAAGGCAAGGTGATGAATGCTAAGCTGCAAAAGCATAAGCTTCCTCCTGCGGGAATAACCGCGTACACATAAAAACCGACGGTCGGTTTATTTTTTCAAAATTCCCTGAAAACGCCGGATCACCGCTTCGACCTCTTCATTAGAGCGCACAATTACCAAAATGGTATTGTCTCCGGCGATGGTGCCGAGCACCTCCGGCCAGTGCAAGCTATCCACGGCTTCACCTGCTACATGCGCACTGCCGGAAAGCGTGCGAATGACGATCAGATTGTTCGCACTGTTGATGTCGATCACAGAGTCCGAGAGCATGCGGATCAGCCGGTCGCCCATGCCCTGGTCATTCTTGTCGATGGTCGCATAGCGATAAGTGCCATCCTCTGCGAGTACCTTGAGCAGATGCATCTCCTTGATGTCCCGGGAAACAGTGGCCTGCGTGACCACCATACCGCACTTACGAAGCGCTTCGGCCAGCTCTTCCTGAGTCTGAATGCCCTGATTGTTCACGATTTCGCGGATCAGTGCCTGTCGTTTTGCTTTCATGCGCGCAACCTCCTTGCCATCACAGGCTCCACTGCGACAGCTTGTCCTTTAGCAGAGAAAAGAAATTTCGTTCTTTAGGAAAACGGATCAGCAGCGCATCCTGCGGGGAACGGCTAACCCAGATCTGTTCCTGATTCTGCATTTCGCAGATGGCCTGTCCATCTACCGAGAGTTGAATGCCTTCCCGCATCTCTTTCATGTTCAGCCGCAGCGCTACCCGCTCCCGGCCGCTGAGCACAATGGGCCTTGACTGAAGCGAATGCGGGCAAATCGGATTGAGCACAAAACAGCAGACATCCGGGCTGACAATCGGCCCGCCAGCGGAAAGCGAGTACGCCGTAGAGCCCGTCGGGCTTGCGACGACCACGCCGTCGGCAATGTAGTGATCGACCAGCGTATCCCCCACAAAGGCATCCAGTGCAATCATTCGCTGGGAGAGTCCGCGGGAGATGGAAACTTCATTGGTGGCGTATGCCTCAATTTCGCGCCCGTTGCAGATTCCTTGCACGCGCAGAACCATTCTTCTTTCGATCTGGTATTGACCAGCCACCAGCATATCAAATGCGCCGGGCAGCTCCTGCGTCTGTGTTTCCAGCAAGAAGCCCAGACGCCCCAGGTTAATGCCCCAAATCGGGATACCTTCGCACACATACTGGTCAATGGCGCTGAGCACGGTGCCATCTCCACCAAAAACGATGAGCACATCAATGTGTGCCGCATCCGGCTCTTTCATGAAAGCGGCATATTGCGCCCATTCGGGCATGTGTTGCAAAACGACAGCCCGGTCGCTCTCAAAAAAAACGGGCTCGATTCCATGTTGGGCACACTGCGTAGCACAGGCAGACGCCGCCTCGTAGATCGTCGGCTTGTTTTGATTGAGGTAAAACATCGCACGGCTGATCATGCTGGCACCTCCTCAGGCCTGTGCATCACGCAAGCTCTCGTGTGCCTGCTGCACCACAGCTTCGACTTCCGCTTCCGTAACGCTGTGCGTGGCGCGGGACTTGGGCAGAATATGCACCAGAAATTCGATATTGCCCTCCGGTCCCTTGATCGGAGAAAACGAAAGCGCCTGGGCTGCCCAGCCCATCTCCTGCTCGATAAAATGCAGAATTTCCACAATGACATCGTGGTGCACCCGCGCATCCCGCACGACGCCCTTCTTTCCCACGCGGTCGCGCCCAGCCTCAAACTGGGGCTTGATCAGCGATATGAATGCGCCCTCTTCCCCCATGATGGCCGCGGCAGCCGGCAAAATCTTTGTGATGGAGATGAAGGATACATCCATCACGCTGAGCGTGGGTTTATCCGGCAGATCTTCCGGCTTCAGATACCGGGCATTTGTGCGCTCCATGACGGTCACACGCTGGTCGTTGCGCAGCTTCCAATCCAGCTGCCCATAACCCACGTCCACGGCATATACGTGCGCAGCGCCGTTTTGCAGCAGCACATCCGTAAAGCCGCCTGTCGATGCGCCCAGATCCAGCGCTACCATCCCCGTGGGATCGACGCCGAACACCCGAAGCCCCTTTTCCAGCTTGAGCGCACCGCGGCTGACATAGCCTGTGCCACTCTGGCGAACAATGAGCTCATCCTCTCCGCTCACGGATGCCGATGCCTTTTCTACTTTGGTTTCGCCGATGTACACCACTCCGGACATCACAAGCGCCTGCGCTTTTTCTCTGCTTGGGGCTAGTCCGCGCTCCACCAGTGCGACATCCACCCGTTTTTTATCCGACATGTCCATTCTCCCAGCCTGTATACGCCTGTTCAACGCGATCGGCAATCTGTTCAGGCATCAGGCCGCACTCTTCCAGCAATTGCGAAACTGAGCCATGTGTGATGAAACGGTTGGGCAAACCCATGATCAGCACAGGTTCCGGTGCGCCATGCTCTACGCACTGCCGCGCAATCTCCGCACCGAATCCGCCGATGAGTTCGCCCTCCTCCAGGGTGATGATTTTTGCACCACAGTCAAAAAGCCCCTGTAAACAATCCATATCCATCGGCTTGAGCGAACAGCAGTCAATCACACCGATGTTGATGCCACGCTTTTCCAGAATCTGCGCCGCTTGCACAGCATGGAGGCTCATGCGGCCAAAGGCCAGTATGACAAATTCCATACCGGGGCGCAAACGCAGCCAGCGGCCCACTTCAAACTGGCTGTTTTGCGGCCCGAAAGGCGCAATGCCATCCTTGGGATACAACACGACGCTCGGCCCTTCCAATACAAGCGTGGCACGCACTGCTTCGCGAATTTGCTGGGTGTCGCGCGGTGCAAGCAGCGTGAGCTGCGGAATGCTCAGAAGCATGGGTACGCTCAACACGCCATGGTGCGTCTTGCCATCGTCTCCCACAAATCCCGCATGATCCGCCAGAATGCAGACAGGAAGGTCTTGCAAACAGACGTCGTGTACGATCTGATCGTATGCACGCTGCAAAAACGTGGCATAGACCGCAAAATAAGGCCGGTATCCACCCCGGGCAAGCCCAGCGGCCATGCTGACAGCATGCTGCTCAGCTATACCTACGTCAAAAAAGCGGTCAGGATAGTAGACAGAAAACTCAGCAAGCCCCGTGCCACCTGACATCGCAGCTGTGACCGCTACAACACGCGGGTCCTCTGCGCCCATGGCAACAAGCGCCTTTCCCGCAGCCTGCGCCGCGCTTTCGCCACTGGGCTGCTTACGGCGGATGCCATTTTCCACCCGGAACGGCGCCACGCCATGAAATTTCTCAGGCTGACACTCAGCCAGATCATAGCCATAGCCCTTCTTGGTGACGACATGAATCAGCACGGGCGTATCGGTGATCTGCTTGGCTTCTTCAAAAACGTGGGTCATCTCCTTGAGGTTGTGCCCATCAAAGGGGCCCAGGTAACGAAAGCCCAGCGACTCAAAGAGTTCGCCGCCCGTCGTCACGGATTTGACCATGTTTTTGACTTTTTCGATGCCGTAGGCCAACTTGCCGCCCACCAGCGGGACGCGCTCCAGCACACTGCGGATGCGCTTTTTGCCGCCATACCAAGAGGCGCTGGCGCGCAAGTGCTTGAAATAATTGGACAGCGCACCGACGTTGCGGGAGATGGACATTTCATTGTCATTGAGGACGACGATCAGGCGCGTATGGCTAGCTCCCGCATCATTCATGGCTTCATAGCACATGCCGCCGGTCAAAGCACCATCTCCGACAACCGCTACGACATGATAGTTTTCATGATGAAGATCCCTCGCGCGTGCCATGCCCAGCGCCATGGAAATGGCTGTGGAGGAATGTCCCGTGTCAAACCAGTCGTGCTCGCTCTCTGCACGGCAGGGAAAGCCGCTCATGCCGTGATATGAGCGCAACGTAGCAAACTGATCGAGCCTTCCGGTAAGCAGCTTGTGGGCATAGGTCTGATGACCAACATCAAAGATCAGCTTGTCTGTGGGACTGTCAAACACTCTGTGCAGCGCGATGGTCAGTTCTACATCGCCCAAATTAGAGGCCAGGTGTCCACCCTGGCGGGATACGGTATTGATAATCGTCTGCCGGATCTCCGTGGCCAGTTCGGCGCAGGATTCCTCAGAGAGTTTTTTTACATCATCCGGTCCGCTGATATGAGGCAGTATCGCCATGAAGGACGCCTCCCTTGCGATTATTTCGCCTTAATCTTTTTCTTTTGTTTCCTCCCGCCCTCGAACAGGGCCATGATTTTGCCGACATACAGCACGATGGTGCTGCTTTTCTCAATGGCGAAGGTCTTGCCGCACGCCTTTCCTCCGATCATAAATGAGGATGTGAATGCCGCAATCAGCACGGACGCCACTGCAGACTGCATCCCCAGTGAAGCCAGATACAATGCAATAACCGAACCGGCTGAACCGCTGACAACGCCGACGATATCGCCCACCACGTCGTTGAGCAGGTTAGAAACACGCTCAGCCTTGCGGATGAGACGCAACGCCTGCTTTGCCCCGGGGATGCGTTTGGATGCCATAGCAATAAACGGCTGTTCATTGGCAGATGTCACAGCCGTACCAATGATATCCGTGACGATACCAATCATCACCAGCACAATCAGCGAGATCAGCGCAACAAACAGGCCAGCCGACTCCACAAACAAGCTGGTCACCAGAGACATCACGACAGAAAGACCAAACGAGAGAAACACTACGGTAACCACCCACTGGCGGTGGCTTTGCCTAGTCTTTTCCTTTTTACTCACATTGTTCACTCCGATTTGAAAAAAGCCCACGAACAGACGTGGGCGGAATCAACCAAAGAAAGGTGGTGATACGACAAATAAACCTTGCGGCTTAGGTTCGGTAGGATTTCCCCGCCCGTTACTTCCTGTCGCCATAGAAGCGGTTTCCCTTTAAAACAGGTGCCACGCCGTTTCCGAAACGTGAGACCGAATTACCACTGAGTCCACACTGTAATCTCTGTCATATCCACAAACGACAGTCTAGGAGCTTTCCTCGGCAGCCTCGGTTCTCTCCTAGCCTCTTTTGCAGCGATGGTTTCACACGGCGATCGCATCGGTTTCCGTGAGCCTTTGGTTGCCGAACGTTGTTCCGTGATCCACCATCCCCACTCAAGGCAGGCTACACTGTAGGCAGATTTTGTACCACCATACAGGTTTTCATGACGCAAAGCCGTCATGCCTCCACGAAAAATGGGTCGGTCACCGCCATGCCATTGACGGCTGCCCATAGTTCTTACTCCCAGCATCGACCCCCGACTGGGCGTCAGCAGCCGACACCAGAAACTTCATCGATATGCCCTTTAACGGATTTTTAGCCCCGTCTTCGAAAAGAACTTTGCTGACTAGAATACTGCACCACCTAAGGGGTATTATACCACGCCTGTCAAGCGTTTTCAACTGCAAAGCGGTGTTTTTTCACACAGAGTCAGGCAACCAGCACCCCGATCAGGATGCCCAGCAGCGCACCGGCCAGCACCTGAATGGGCGTATGGCCCACCAGCTCCTTGAGCCGCTCTTCATCCAGATGCAGCCCATTGCCCGCCAGTCCGTCGAGCAGATGGTTGATGACCGCGGCATTTTTGCCCGCCGAACGGCGCACACCCGCCGCATCATACATCACTACGCCCGCAAAACAGAACGCCAGCGCAAACAGCGGAGACGAAAAACCTTCCCGAAATCCGAGCGTCGTCACCAGTGCGCAAGCCATCGCAGAGTGTGAGCTTGGCATTCCTCCCGAACCAAATACCCGGGAACTGTCAAACCGCTTGCTGATGACTAGCGTCAGGATAACCTTGATCGCCTGCGCCACCGCCCAGGCGAGGATCGCCGCCTGTATGGCGCGGTTCTCAAATATGCTGAAGATGACATCCACAAGTATTTCCTCCCGTCACTTTTTTCGCGTGGCGAGCGCTGATGCAAACGCGCGCAGGAACCATGCATCCTCGCCAAAGCAACCGATGGCTTCTTCTGCCTGCAGCCACAGGGTATGCGATTTTTCCCTTGCAGCTTCAACGCCCACAAGTGACGGCCACGTCATCTTGCCCCTCGCCTGATCCATGCCCGTCTGCTTCCCCAGAAGCTGGGCGTCGCCCTCCACATCCAGCAGGTCATCGTCGATCTGGAAAGCCAGACCCATGCAACTTCCAAACCGGGCAAGCGCCGCCATCTTTTCCGCATCTGCCTTTGCCAGACATCCGGCAGCCAAGAGCGGTGCAGTCAGCAGATCGGCCGTCTTGTGCGCGTGAATGTAGGCGAGCCTGTCTGCATCCGGCTCCATATGCTCGCTGAGCAAGTCGAGGCTCTGCCCGGCAATCATGCCGCGCACCCCGGCGCGGTTTGCAATGATTTGCACCGCCCGAATGTGCCCCTCCAAGTTTTTCGGGTAAGAAAGCGCATGCTGTAACAGGCATTCGTACGCGTAATTGAGCAGGGCGTCTCCTGCCAGGATCGCGTGACCCACGCCATACACTTTGTGATTGGTCAGCCGGCCACGTCGGTAATCATCATCATCCATGCCCGGCAGATCATCGTGAATCAGCGAATAGGTATGAATCATCTCGATGGCTGCAGCGGGCACACACGCCTCGGCGGTATCCACCCCCAGCATTTCGCCTGCTGCCAGCAGCAGCACCGGACGCACACGCTTCCCCCCCGCCAACAGGCTGTAGCGCATCGACTCACGCAGATGCTGTGGAATGCTGCCATCTTGCGGGCACACATCGCCCCCCTCGGGCAAAAGCGCAGTCAGCGTCTCTTCGACAATGCTTACATAGCGGCCATACTCTTCATTATACGCCATATTCCTTCTCCTCAAACGCCGTGATTTCCGCTGTATCCGGATCGATCTGCTCGATCCGCTTTTGCAGGCTGTTCAACTCGCTTTCAAGCTGTACACACAGCGCCATCCCCTGTTCATAGAGCCGGATGGTTTCCTCCAAAGGCAGATTGCCATCGCCGATTTGCTCGGTCAATGCTTCTAGTTGTGTCATGCCAGATTCAAATGTGAAGCTATTTTTCTTCCTTGGCGCCATGGCTCCCCTTCCTTTCCCCAGCGGTCACCGAAGCAATCCGCGCCTCTGCACTACCGTCGGCAAGGCGCAAGATCACATCTTCCCCCGCGTTTAGCGCAGAGACTGATGTGACAGCCTTGCCGCCCCGCAGCACAACCGCATACCCGCGCGAGAGCACCCGATCCGGGCTGAGCAGCGAGAGTTCACGCCTCTTTTGCGCCAAACGCTGGCGCTGAACGTTCAAGCTCCGGCACATGTTTGCTTGCATCTGCGCCCGGGTCTTTGCAAGCCGTTCGCGCATGGCTTCCAAGCGCTTAGCAGGCTGGTTCGCTTGAAACCGTGCTTGGGCCAGGCCAAGCGCAGCACGACGTGCCTGAATGGCGCTATACGCCCCAGCCTTCAACTCCTCTTTAAGCAATGCCAGGTGTTCAAACCAATCCGAACGCAGCGGCATGACGCATTCAGCCGCCGCGGAAGGCGTCGGCGCGCGCAAGTCCGCTGCCAGGTCGCACAGCGTCACATCAGTCTCGTGTCCGACGGCAGAGACAATAGGTGTTTTGCACGCGGCTACAGCGCGCACCACGCTCTCCTCATTAAACGTCCACAGGTCTTCCATAGAACCGCCGCCACGCGCCACAATGATTACGTTGACATCATCCATCCCATCCAGCAGGGCGAGAGCGCGGGCAATCTCCTCCGGTGCACCCACACCCTGCACGCGCACCGGGCACAGCAGAATGCGGGCACACGGATCACGACGGAGTGATACATTCAGAATGTCGTGTATGACGGCGCCTGTAGGCGATGTGACCACGCCTACCGTATGCACAAATCCGGGAAGAGGGTGTTTTCGGGCAGAATCAAACAGCCCTTCGCGTTCCAGCTTCTGCTTGAGCGCCAGAAGCCGCTCATAGAGCACGCCCACACCTTGGGCATGGAGCGTCTTGACGAGCATTTGATACTGCCCGCTGCGCGGATACAGCCCGACGCTGCCCGCCGCAACCGCACGCATCCCATCAAAGGGTATGGCCTGCAGGCTTTCCACGTCCTGTGCGTACATGACACAGGAAATGGAAGCTTGCTCGTCTTTCATCGAAAAAAACAGCGTGCCTGTCTGGTGATACTTGATGTTGCTGATTTCCCCCCGCAGCTCAATCACGCGCAGCAGCGGATCAAGTTGAAACATCCTGCGCACATATTCATTGAGTTGTGAAACCGTGAGTGAGAGCTTAGATGCCATGCATCTGCACCGCGTCAAGGGTGTTTGACAACAACATGGCGATGGTCATCTGCCCCACACCACCGGGCACGGGCGTGAGCCACCCGGCCACGTCGGCTACTTCCGGGGCCACATCGCCGGCCAAGCCGTTTTCCGTGCGATTGATGCCCACGTCAATAACCGCGGCACCTGGCTTGACCATATCCGCCGTGACAAACCCCGCTTTTCCGACAGCGGCGACCAGGATGTCCGCCTGGCACGTGATTGCAGGCAGATCCTGCGTTCTGGAATGGCAAATGGTCACCGTGGCATTGGCGCCAAGCAACAGCATGGCCATGGGCTTGCCCACGATGTTGCTGCGGCCGATGACCACCGCATGTTTCCCCTGCACAGAAATGTTATAAGCTTCCAGCAGCTTCATGACGCCCAGCGGCGTGCAGGGCACAAAACCCCGCTGCCCGTTCATCAGCCTGCCGGAGTTCATCGCGTGGAAGCCGTCAACATCCTTATCCGGGTCGATCAACGCCAGCACGCGCGATTCATCCAAATGCTTTGGCAGAGGAAGCTGCACGAGGATGCCGTGGACGCTGGCATCGGCATTGAGCTCCCGCACGGTCTGCTCAAGCGCCTGCTGGGTGCAGTCCGCTGCAAGACGGATTACCGTGGATCGGATGGCGGCCTTACGGCAGGCATTTTCTTTATTTCGGACATAAACCTGGCTTGCAGCATCTTCCCCCACGAGCACTACAGCCAGATGCGGTGTTATTCCTTTTAAAACCCATTCCTGTGCGCGCACCGCCGCCTTTTCCTTCCAATCCTTGGCTACAGCGCGGCCATCAATGAGGATTGCCGGCATATCTTCTCCCTCCTTTTCGTGTCTTGTCCGAGCCGAAACTGGCTCTCATTGTTCACTTTCGGTTACAGTCCGTTGCCTGTCCCGTGCCAGCGCCTGTGCGCCCAGCAGGGCCACCCCCACAGCATTGTCGCCTGACAGCTCGGGCCGGGCAAAACAGAGCCGGCAAGCAAGCCGGTTCTTTTCCGCCCGGCGAAGCAACATTCTGCGCAACAATACGGAAGATGCCACTCCGCCGGCCAGCAGCGCCTGGCAGCAACCCGTCTGCTCGCAAGCCGCTTCAATCAGCCGCAGGAACGTCCTGCACAGATAGTCGTAAATCTCGGCTGCCACTTGCTCAGGTGTCAGCTCCTGCCGCTCGATCCAGCGCGACGCTTTGTTCTGAGCGCCAGACAGATTGCAGCTTGTCCCCTTGATGGAGACGCCGATGCGTCCCTGCGCCGTGGCCTGCAGGGCAAGCGCCTCAAGGGCTGGCCCTGCAGGAAAAGAGAGACCCAGCTGCACGCCAATGCGGTCGACAAGCTGCCCCGCGTGCAGATCCAGCGTGCCGCCGATGAGGGTAATCCGCCTCTCCTTGCACAAGAGGACTTCGGTAGTTCCTCCGGAAAGGTGCAGCGCCAGAAAAGGCTCATCCTCCCGGATGCCCGCGCCAACCATGGCGGCGCGAATATGCCCTTCCTGATGGCTGACAGGATAAAAAGGCACGCGCAACAATGCTGCCGCT
>DVJV01000190.1 GCA_018716525.1 Candidatus Ventricola gallistercoris | reverse complement strand
CGGGCGGGAAACAGCGCAAGGAAACCTTGCACAGCAAGGCTTCCGAATCCGCCGCACATGTCGCCGGATTCGGATTGCATTTGGAGGGCTTTAGCCCTCCAAACCTCCCGGATGGGTTTTTTGACAGTCTGAGGGGGTTGCTTCCCGACAGGGAAGCAACCCCCCCTTTGTGATATGTTTGATGTGCTTGCTGCACCACCTTCAAACTTGCTGCGGCGGTGCGGCATGCCGGCTTCACATGCGCACGGCGCTCTTTTCAAAGCGCGCGCCATAGCGCAGCAGGAAGCCCAGCACCAGCGCAAAGCCACAGACATACGGCGCCAGCAGCACGGCCATGACGACATAGAGCGCGGGCACATCCGCCACCTTTTCGCTGGGCGATGTGACGATCAGCCTGAGCGCCATCAGCTGGGTCAGCGCGTTGAGCAGGTTCTTTTTGATGCTCTCAAAATCTATCATATGCAACACTCCTTCATCCGCTTGTGCGGGGTGCCGGCCCGATTGTGGGCCCTGCAACAGCCTTACGCCTTGATGATGCGCACCCGCATCCCGAAGGCCACAATCAACAGCGCGCTGAGAATGGCCAGCTTCCAGCTGCTTAAGGCGGCCAGAACGGTCAGCCACATCGGCACTTTCACAAACGTATCCCGTCCCTCCACGAGCAGGCGGCTGCCCGCGATCAGGCTGAAAAGCTCTTTGACTCTATCCATGATGTTTTCCTCCGACCGGATGGTCGCTCGATTACAGGCGTGTGATCATCAGCTTGCCGCTTACCGTGTCCATGCGAATGGGCAGCGCACAGGTGCCGAAACGGTTGGGCCCAAATTCATTGACGATATCCGTGCTTAACCCGCTTGCCTCGGCGACAAAACCGCGGATGTCCTCCGGCAGGGCAATGCGCGCAGAGCCCGACAGGGTGCCGATGTGGATGCGGCGGGTCGGCGACACGGTGCACAGCAGCTCCACTTCGCCCGATACGCTGCTCAGCTCCCATTCGTCGCAGGCGCCCTCTGCGTGCAGACGACCCGAAACGATGTTGCCATCCACGCGCTGTGCGTCGCAGGAGATGAACGCATCGCCCGAGATGGTGCTGACCGTCACATCGGCAGCGCATATGCTGACGGCGATGTCGCCGGAAACGGTCGATGCGCTGACCGATTTTGCGCGGATGCCGGCGTCCGGCTCAAGCCGGATTGTGCCGGAAGTCGTGTTGATCTTCACATCATCCACATCCAGCCCGCGCAGCAGAATGTCGCCCGACGTGGTGTTGATGCCAAAGTCTGCCGCATAGCCGCGTGGCACGCGCAGCGTCAGCTTGCCGCCCTGCTTTTGAAACACCGAGAAGAAGGTCTTGAACACATCCGGATTCCTGCGCCTGATGGTCAGGCGGTGGCCGTCCATCGTTGCAACGGGCTGGGTTCCCCCTTCCGCACCCGATGTCCAGATAACCTCGATTTGTGTGCCGTCCGCTGGCAAAACCTCCACGTCATCCGCATCCAGACCGATGTCGATGTTGCGCAGCCCGGCTGCCGCAAAGCGGTTGATGATGCAGGTGTCCGCTGCAGCGTCCCGCACGGTGTAAGCGGCATCCTGTGCGCCGGCTTCGCGCGCTGCACGCTCGGCATCCTTTGCCATTTCATCCACCGCGTTGGCGAAGGCTTCCTGGTTCACCTCGCCATCCACGTCGTAAACGGCATCCTGTGCGGCCTGGCTTGCGGCTTCGCGCTGGGCCTTCTCCATGGCCTGCGCCTGCTCGGCAGCGTCGGCCTGCACTTCCAATGCATACGCCTGGGCGCGCAGATCCCGTGCGCCTTCCTGATCCCCGCAGCACTGCTTGATTTCCGCCTGCGCCCGCAGATCGCCCGCTTCCTTGCGCATCGCTTCCGGGTCCTTCGGCGCCTGTTCACGCGGACGGCCAAAGTCGAATACGAGTTCGCCCTTGTCGCCCGAGAGCTTGTCAATCGCGTCGCTTGCGGCTTTCTGGGCGTCGCGCATTCCTTTTCCAACGGCCTTGCCAATGTTGTCAATCATGTTGCCGGTGGCGTCATCCATCTGGCGCACCAGTTTCTTGGCATGGGGCATGACTTGCTGCCCCAGATCGCCCAGGGCGGTGAACGCTTTGTTCAGCGCGTCGCCGAGATCAGTTTGCGGTTCTTCGGGCTTGGGCGGTTCGATGGGATCATGCGGTCCGTGAGGATCGTGTGGTCCGTGGGGGTGAGGGTCGTGCGGTTCATGGGGAGCAGGCGTATCGGCATTCATCTCCCGCAGGAGGGATTGCACGTCGCCCAGGGAGGCGGCCACTTCTGCAAAGGCCTCTTCCTCCGAATGCCCCTGGAGAACGGTGTCTTCATAGCGCGCCTGCGCATTGGACATCAATTCATCCCGAAGGGCGAGGTTTTCCGCCGTCATTTTCATATCGGCGAAGATCTCGTCGATCATCCTGCGAATTCGCTGATTCATCATTTCGACACATCCTCCATTCCAAATAATTCCGAGATCATGGCGCGGTAACGGCACCAGTCTTTCCGGTTTTCCTCATATAGTTTGCGTCCGGCGTCCGTCAGGTGATAGTATCTTCGTCTGGCGCCGGCGTTCTCGCTTCCCCAGTACGATTCGATCATGCCCGCGCCCTCCAGGCGCCGGAATGTCGTATACAGCGTCGCTTCCTTGAGCTGCAATTCTCCGCGGGTGATTTCCTGCACGTTCTTGCTGATGACGTAACCGTAACTGTCGCCCAGGGCAAGCTGCGCCAGGATGATGGTATCCGTATAGCCGCGAAGGATATCCGACGAATTGAGCATCTCATCACCTCCGTCGAGATACAGTATAGCAAAATATACATCGCCTGTCAAGGTATATCGTGTAAATGTTTTGCAAAGAATCAGAAGGGGGTTCTCCTTCGGTATTGCGCACCGGATTTCCACCCGTAGACAGGCTAACCGGATTCTGTTATAATGATCACAGAGTTCGGGGGCGTTGACGCCGCCCCACCCTATGTGAAGGAGGATATCGAAGCGATGAGCAAAAGAATTTTTTCGATTGTCCTGACGGTGTGCATGTTCTTGTCTGCGCCGTTTGCACTCGCGCAGGAGGATTATGTGCCGGGGCAGACGATTCAGTCGCTGCTTAACAACGCCTTTGAAAGTGGGCAGATTGTCGGTGGAGACTTCAAGATTCTCTTTGACATGAACCTGGATGTGCTCGATCCTTCCCAGGAGGAAGAGAGGGCCCAGATCGATGGCGTGATGCAGATTCTGGAAGCTTCCACGCTGTCGGCAGGAGTAGGCAAGATCGACGGCGGATACCGCATTGAGCTGTCGGGCGAGTATGCGCCCTCGGGCAAGCAGAGCACCAGCATCGATGCGGCCATCGAGCTGACCCGAGAGGGCGTGGTGGTTGAGAGCGACCTGATCGAAGGAAAGCGCCTGAGCGTCACGTGGGAATCGGTGCTGATGATGTGCGGTGTGCCCACCGATCAGATTCAGCAGATTATGGCGCTGAGGGATATGGACCTGGAAGCGCAGCTCGATCAGCTGCTTGAGCAGCTGGCGCAGTCTGCCCAGATCATCGAGCAGGTTGCTCAGCCGTATGTGACCATTGTGGAAGAGTTCCTGTCCTCGCTTCCGGCTGAGGTCTCCGAGAATGTCGAGGCGGAAGGCATTTTCCCCGCCGTTGATTACGAAGTGACGGTGACGGTGACCGACGAGGATCTCTCCAGGCTGTTTGTGGCGCTGCTCGATCAGCTCCAAAACGATGAGACGCTCGTGCCGCTGATCGATTCGCTGCTCATCACCAATGGCGCGGAAGGCGTGGATACGGCGATGCTCTGTGAAGCTCTGCGCGGTGAAGCGGAAGCGTTTGCACAGAACGGAAACACCTACACGATGATGATTGGCTACTGTGACGAAGAGTTGGTTGCCTACTTCCTCTTTGATGTGACCGATGCGGATGCGCAGAGCGATACGGTCAGCCTCATTATGGGTACAAACGAAGAGCAGACGCAGGCGGATCTGAACCTTGTCTACGTGCACAGCGACGAGGAGGGCAATGCGGAAACCAACGCCCATTGGACGATGAACGTCGTGCTGGACGCTGAAGATCCCAATGTGTTTGACATGGACATGAACTTCACCTTTGCAGAAGGCGAAGAGTCGATCTCCCTCAATTATGTGATTTCGTTTGCGAGCATGGAGACCGAGGAGAAGATGCCCGGTTACCGTGGCGACTACAAGATCGACATGACGAGTTCCGGCAACGGGCGTATGGTGTTTGACATGGTGACGGAAATGGCGCTCACCGCAGACGGCGGGGAAAAGTATACGACCACCGGTTCGGCGGATGTCTATGAAAACTCCATGAACATGAAGGTGGAGTACGCTGGCGGCCTGTCGGTTGCGCCGGAGGGAGAGGGCATTACCGGCCGTTACTGGGTCAACGAGAGCATGAAGGCGCTGGGCCTTGACAACATCGGCTTTGACATGGCGATCTGGAGCAAGCCGTATGAGGCGGCGGATGGCGAAGCCCTGACGCTGATCGAGCTGGAAACGGCGACCCAGGAGGAGATTGACGGCCTGGTGGCGGACGCTTCCGCGGCGATTGAAGAGAAGATTGCCACACTGCGTGAAGCGTTGCCTGCCGCGGTGGTCGAGGCGCTGTGAAGCGCTGACAGCCCGCTCGTGGTGGAAACGCTGGCGTGATGGCGAACAGAATGAATTTGCACAAAGAGGACGCACATGTGTGCGTCCTCTTTCGTCGTATGGAAATGTCGGTACCGGTCATTCGCCCATCTCAATGGCGGGAATGCCCCGGTGCTCCACGGCTGTGGAAAAGACGATTTGCGTGCTTGTGCGGCCGAAGCGGTGAAGCTGATTGATGAACTGGTCAAGCTCCTGCGTCGTGCGGAAACAGACCTTGATGAGCATGGAGTAGTCGCCGGTGACGCAGTTGCACTCCATCACGTTGGGGCAGCTTTCGATGTAGGGGTAAAACTCCGGCTTCTGGCTGGGCAGAACCTCCAGGTTGATGAAAGCTTTGATCTGATAGCCCAGCGCACTGCTGGAAAGCTGGGCCTGGTAGCCGAGGATGTAGCCCGCCTTTTCCAGCCGCTCGATTCGCGCGCTGACCGCCGGAGAGGAGAGAAACACCTGCTCGGCGATGACCTTGAGTGGCGTGCGCGCATTTTGCTGGAGAATGGCCAGGATGCGTCTGTCAATGTTGTCCATGCGAAATCTCCCTCTTTCCCGGCGGATGCGTAGACGACTCGCGTGCGCGCAGACCGTACATAATAGAAAAAGAATACCACGATCTGCCGCGTTTGGCAAGCGATCTGCCGAAAGAAGCGGGCGCAGAAGGAGAAGGAAAAGCGCAAAAATTCCAGGCATCTCAAGCAATATGGCGCGAATATGGCTGACCGAATGGAAAAAATTGGCAAATGGCGTTACAATATGAAAGAAATGAAGGCTGTATGTCGTCTTACTTTGGGAGAGGGGGGAAGCACGGGGGAATGAACGGATGGAAAGGGTTGGTGATGGCCTTTCTGTTGCTTTGGCCCTGCTGTGGGCTTGGCATAACCGCCAACGATGTCACCACGCCGCGCCTGGGGATGGCGGTTGCTGCGCCGCAGGGAATCGAGGAGACGGTGCCGCTGTACAGCGATGCAGATGAGTATGGCGATGTGCGGATGCGGTATTACAGCGGCACGCGCGTGTGCGTGACGGATCTCCTTTGCGGGGGAATGGTCGCCGTGACGGTTGGCGCAGAAGAGGCGGAGGTGAGCGGATATATGCGGGCATCGGATTTGCGCTACGGGACGTTGGCCGTGCGCAAGGTACCGCGCTGTGTGGTGCAGATGCGAGCAGCCGACAGCATTCCCGTTCGTGCGGCGCCCAAGCCGGGTGCGCCGGTTTTATGGACGCTGAAACCGCAGGAGATATGCCAGGTGATGGGCATTGGGGATAAAAAGTGGGTGCAGATAGCGCCCCTTTGGTATGAAGACGAAATGGTGCTGCTGGGCAGCGCTGACGGCCAGGAAAACCTTCAGGGCTTTGCGCAAATTCCCAAAACCGCGCAAGAGGGGCAGATTCAGGCATTGGATGATTTTTTCGTGCCGCCCTGCGAGGGGGAGCTGGACTTTGGGCAGGCCTATGCGCGCGCGATTGAGGTTGTGCTTGACGGCGGCTATGATCCCAATGGAATGCTCATGCGGTTGCCGGATGTATACCACTCGGAGAAGGGGCTCAGAGGGCTTCGCGCGCAGATCGGCCTGTGTTATCGGGTACAGAGCGCAGAGGCGTATTGGAGCGTCTGCTTTGACGGTGCGACGGAGAGCCTGCAGATATGCCTGTCGCCCGATGGAGAAAGGGTGCTGCTGATTATGCCTGGACAAGGCTGAACTGGTCATGCGCAGGCACGCCTTGCAAGGGGAAAAGCAGGCGCTTAAGATGCCTCGCAGGCAGAGCGCAGCCCTCAAAACAATGGCTGGAAATCGACGCAAAAGAAGGGGGATAGATGGCACAATGGGAAAACCGAATATTGTTGCGGACTGGAAGCGGACCATTGCAAGCTACCGGCCGCAGGATGCGCGCGAAGAGGCGGAGCAGCGTGAAATGCTCGATCTGATCGCGCGCGAAGGGGACAGGCTGCTGAGCAGGGAATGCGCTTATGCGCACATGACGGCCTCCTCGATCATCGTTAACCACGACAGGAGCAAGACGCTGCTGGCGTTTCACAAAATTTATAACAGCTGGGCCTGGACGGGCGGTCACGCCGACGGAGATGGGGACTTTGAAGCCGTCGCGCGCAGGGAGGCGCAGGAGGAGACCGGCATTGGAGGCCTGCGCCTGCTGGGCGGGAGCGCAGCGTCGCTGGAGGTCTTGCCGGTGTGGGCCCATGTGCGGCGCGGGCAGACGGTGGGCAGCCACCTGCATCTGAATGTGTCGTATCTGTTTGAGGCAGATGAAGGCGAGCCTCTGCGGGTGGCCGAGGCGGAAAACAGCGCTGTGGGCTGGATTCCCGTTGCGCGCCTTGAAGAGGCGGTCACGGAGGAAGATATGCTGCCGGTGTACAGAAAGCTGCTCCACAGGGCGAACAATTGTTAATTCCTTACAAGAAATATGCGATTCGGCTTGAATAGAGCGGATAAATTCAGTATACTGTACATACAGAAAGGAGACGAGATAAAAAAAGAAACCATTCTTTCCCCGGTATGAATCAGGCAATCCCATAATGAAGGAGGCCGGTAAGATGATCGTACGTTTTGTGATGAAGGATGCACACGTTCCCGGTTCTATCGTCGAGACGATGGAAAGACGCATTCATCAGCGCATGGATGCTTACTTCAAGGATGAGGCGGCGGACGCCACTGTAATCAGCGTCCGCATCACCGAGCAGAAGAATACCTATAAGGTCGAAATGACCATGCCATATATGGGGCACACGCTTCGCACCGAAAACCAGGAGCGGGAGATCTCGCTTCCCGCGCTGGATAAGGGTATAGATATCCTGGAGCGCCAGATGAAGAAGCTCAGGACGCGTCTGGGACGCGACCTGAGAAAGAAACCGGTGCCTGTCGAGAGCGCGCCGACCGAGGAGGTGGTGGAAGCCGACGACGCGAACGAACAGGTTGTACGCGTCAAGCATTATGCGGCCAAGCCCATGAGCGTGGAGGACGCCATACTGGAGATGAACCTCCTGGGCCATTCGTTCTACATGTTCAACAACATCGAATCGGGCATGGCGGCTACCGTATACCGCCGCAAGGATGGCGGGTGCGGATTGATCGAGCTGGAAAGTCTGTGATACGCTTCCCCAAAGGGCGCGTACGAAGGGCAGAAGGCGCAACAGGATAAATGCATCCCCGCCGGGTGATGGCGGGATGAAGAAAGGGTGATTCCGATGCAGCCAGGCATAAAACGAGTGGTCGCCATACTGACCATAGTGCTGGTTGTCGTAGTCGGTTTAGCGATAGTTTTAGGTCTTTCCGACAAGAGCACGGGTGAGCCTGTGGCGGTGGCGACCACGCAACCGGAAGCGACGGAGGCTCCGCAGCAAACACAGACGGCAGATACGCAAGAGGGCGCACAAGAGGCGCAGAGTGATGAGGCGCAAGGTACAGTGTACGAAGGCGCGCTCGCCGGTCTGACCGAAGAAGAAATTGGCCAGCTGGCCATGGCCGAGGAGCAGTCCAGTGCCAGACAGGATAACAGCGGTGCGGAAGACGCTGTTGACTGAAGGTTGTTTTCATCTCACTTCCCTTTTCCCGGGAACCGGGGGTTCCCGACGCGTGCGGATGCGCGCGAACGGTACATCGACTCATGAACCTTCGGACGGAGGTTGTCTGTGCGGCAGCCTCCGGCCCGTTTTTTTTGTGGATCAGGCGTATAGAGATTGTGATTCGGGCGTGTGTAGAGGATTGATGTGAAACTCAACTTCAGTGGGTTTTGCGCGCTGCGTGAGGGGCTCAAGTTTCCAAGCGCCGTGTACGGCCAGTCGTTTTTTGAAGCACAGAAAGCATAAATCAAAGCCCCAAGGATGGGGGAAACCATGCGCCGGACGGCGTTTAAAGGCACGGCCAGAACAGAAAATGGCATAAGGCGAAGAGAATTACAAAAATTTCAAAAAAACGGTTGACAAATCGCGCCTCATCGTGTATTATATATCTCGTCGCCGCGCTCGGCACAAAATGCGATGCGGCGCACCAGCTCGGGAGCATAGCTCAGCTGGGAGAGCATCTGCCTTACAAGCAGAGGGTCACAGGTTCGAGCCCTGTTGTTCCCACCAATTTCATCATGGCGCGGTAGTTCAGTCGGTTAGAATGCCAGCCTGTCACGCTGGAGGTCGAGGGTTCGAGCCCCTTCCGCGTCGCCATTTTGCCTTGGTAGCTCAGTCGGTAGAGCAGGAGACTGAAAATCTCCGTGTCGGTGGTTCGATTCCGCCCCAAGGCACCATATGCGGTAGTAGCTCAGTGGTAGAGTGCCACCTTGCCAAGGTGGATGTCGCGAGTCCGAATCTCGTCTACCGCTCCATATGGCGCCATAGCCAAGTGGTAAGGCAAAGCTCTGCAAAAGCTTCATTCTCCAGTTCGAGTCTGGATGGCGCCTCCACTTCAAAACATGAAGCTCCGGTAATGATGGCCGGAGCTTTTTGTATTGTAAAATGGGTTTGCGCAGAAGCGTTTATCTGGAATGCAAATCTGCGTCTCAAATGGTTTTTGCGCTCCTTCTATTCAAAACGCGCGAAGCGAAGCAGATGCTTGAAACGATCTCCGGAAAACCGCAAGCCATGCTCTGACGGCATGATGATGCGGGCTTTCCGGTTTTTTGTTCCAGCTTCTGTCCTCGCTTCGCGCTGATGGCTTGTTTCAATTGGTGAAAGGAAACCGGTAACAGGGCTCTTCCTGCCTTACCTGCGCACGACGCGACGGATGATGGCGCGCACCAGATCTTTTTCGCTGTCATCCATGGCCAGCGTGTACAGGCACAGGCAATAGACTGCCGTGTAGGGAAGCGCAAAGGTGAGAACGCCGCTATATCCTTCAAATGTATGCAGGTTTACGGCCAGCAGCCCCAGCAGCACAGGCGGGATCATGGACGGAAGGATCTGCAGAATGCTCTTCCAGAAGTAGCGCATGTTCAGGCCGATGTGCGTATGGTAGTACCAGTTCATGATCAGCCCGTTGCCTACCAGCATGGAGATGGCCGTGCCGGTGGCGCAGCCTAAGCCGCCATAGGCCATGCCCAGCGGAACGCTGATGATGATGTTGCCGATGGCCATGCAGAAGTAGACCTTGGAGCGAAACTGGTGCATGTTCTTGGCGCGCTGGATTTCAATTCCCAGGTTCTGGATGAGCGGCACCGTCACCGGAATGATCAGCATCAGCGCGATGGGGTACGCCCCGGCATACTCTTCGCCGCCCCAGGCGCGCACGAACGGGGAGCCGACGAACAGGAAGCCTGTCAGCACGAGCATGAGCAGCATGAACTGAATGCGCCCCACGCGCGTGAACAGGCGTGTGAGCTGCTCGTCGCCCTCGCCGCGTGCGACGATGCGGTTGATCTGCGGGGTGAATACGCCCGATATGGAGGTGGACAGCGCCATGTAGTACCGGTGAATCTGCGAGCCTACGCCGTAGATGGCCGTGGCCGTCGTGCCGCTGATGATGCCCAGGATGGTGGTATCGACCGTCCAGTTGATCTGGTCGATGATCATGTTCAGGAAGATGAAGAAGGAAAAGCCGCCCATCTCCCGCAGCAGGCGGAAGTCGAAGTGGCCGAATGCTACGCGCATGTGCAGCTTTTTGCGGCAGTACCAAAAGCTGCACAGATCGGTGAATGCCGACAGAATCAGCGTGACGAGCACCAGCGAGACCGAGCCATACCCCATCAGCAGCAGCGGCAGCATCACGATGGGGTTGAGCACCGTGCGGATCATGGTGATCAGGCGCTGGAAGAAAAACCGCTCCATCGCCGTAATATAGGAAGTGAATACGCTCAGCGGAAAGGAAACGGCGATGTTGACCACCAGCAGCGCCATCAGCACGCGTGCGGTGCTGATCTCCTGCTCGGTGAGCTTGGCGGCAAAGATATTGTGCACGTTGGCCACCAGCACGCCGCCTACCAGCAGGCTCAGCACGCCGATCACTGTAAAGATGGTGAAGAACATGCCGTTGATCCGGGCGACGCCGTCTTCCCCTTCCTGCACTTCGGCGCGGCTGAAATAGCGCATGTATGCACTGCCCAGACCAAAGCTCATCAGGCTGAGGTTGGAGATAAAGCCGCTGACCAATGTGTACACGCCGTACTCGCTCTGCCCCAGCAGACGCAGCATGACCGGCGTGTAAACCAGCGAGATGACGGTGGAGAGGATCGTCTGCCCGTAGGATAGCAGAACGCCGGCTTTCTTTTGATTCATGTGGGTGCACCTTCTATTCAAAGCGATATCTTATTCAGTGTACATGTTTTGGCAGGCGTTTGCAACCCCCCAATTCCCGCGGGGTCAAGCTGTGAAAAATGGGGAATGAAATGCGGCGCAATTCGTGGTATAATCGGGGCAAACCGACAAACGCCGGACGGCATGGGAGGAACGAATGATGGATTCTGCCGCGCTCAATGCCTATCTCACCCGCTGGGGCGAAAAAAAGAATCTGGCAGGCTTCAGCGCCTGCATCATGGGGCCGGATGGCCCTGCTTACAGCTTTCAGTATGGATACCGCGATGCGGCCATGACCGTTCCCGTCGATGAGGGAACGATGTTTGGCATCGCGTCGATGAGCAAGTCCATCACGGCGCTGTGCGCCTGTATTCTGGCAAGCGAAGGACGCCTTTCCCTGGATGCACCGGTTTGCGACTATTTGCCCGGTTTTTGCGTGCCGGGCCAGCCGCGCGAGGCCGTGACCGTGCGCCACCTGGCCATGCACACGGCGGGCATTCCGCCGATGGAGCCGCTGGAGTGGTCTATCGCCATGAACAGCCCCGGCCGCGGGGAGAGCGAGTGGCTGACGCAGATGAAGCGCACCGCGCCCAATGCGATGGAGACGATCGGCCAGGTCATCGATTACGTGGCCAACTGCGTCTATCCTGCCGTGGGCGCGCCGGGCGAAGTGATGAGCTATTCCAACGAGGGGTACGCGCTGCTGTCCTACGTCATCGACCAGGCGGCGGGAATGCCGCTGGAGGATTTCATGCGCGAGCGCGTGTTTGAGCCGCTGGGGATGACCCGCTCCATTCTGGACAACGGCATCGACCGGGCGCGTGCGCTTTCCGGCGGGAACATCACCTCGCTGTTTGAGATTGTGGATGGCGTGCGCACCTGCGATGATGCGTGGAGCGTTCTGCCGCCGTTCCGCGGCTGCGCGATGGTCAAGTCCACGGCGCGGGATATGGCGGTGTACTACAGGGCGCTGTCCAACATGGGCATGCATGAAGGGCGGCAGGCGATCCTTGCACGGGCTGTCGATCTGCTCATCGGGCGCTATCATCCGCTCAGCGAGCGGGCGGTCATGTGCATGGGGCTGTATAAGCGCGAAAAGGCCGGGCATGTGATCTGCGAACATTCCGGCGCGCTGCATGGCGTATCGACAAAGGGGGCCTGCTGCTGGGCGAGGGATACGGCTTTGCTGTGCTGTGCAACCAGGGCGATGAGGATATGGACGAGCTCGTGTGGGGCATGTACAACGCCGTCATGGGCCTTCCGCTGGAGGAAAGCCACGAGTGGTTTGTGCCCGCCGGACGCGCGTTTGGCGAGGCCCATATGCTGCGCGGGCGCTACATCGGGCATGAAGGTGTGCCGTGCGTGGTGAGCATCCGCTGCGAGGGCGAGAGCCTTCAGGGCGAGCGGGACGGCGAGGCGTTTTCCCTGGTGTATTGCGGCGGCACGCGCTTTCTGGCGCAGTTTGATGCCCCGGGCAAAACGCCCTTCCGCCTGGAGTTTCTCATCAGAAACGGGCGCGCATGGGGCGTGCGCTGCGGCACCCGTGTGTTTGCGCGGGACTGACAAAGCGGCGCAAAACGGCCTCTTGATGTGCGCATCTCCAAACCGAGAAGCGCTATGCGTCTTTACGACAATCGGTGCGCGGCAGCCTTTGGCTGCCGCGCTCAGCGTGTCGAAAAAGTCCGCCTACGGCGTCCTTTTTCGAGATTTACGCCGTTTCCCTCTCGCCCCCATGGGGCTCCCGGGCGGAAAACGGCGCAAGGAAACCTTGCACAGCAAGGTTTCCGAATCCGCCGCACATGTCACCGGATTCGGATTGCATTTGGAGGGCTTTGGCCCTCCAAACCACCCAAAGAGGTTTTTTGACAGCCTGTGCGCGGCAGCCTTTGGCTGCCGCGCTGTTTTTTCCATTTTTTGACCATTTGCCCCCGGAACGCACCGTTTTTTTTGCACCTTTCAGCTTTTCAAGGCTACGGCAATGTGTTATACTATATCATTGTGAAAAGAGAAAATGGTTGGATCACAGGTTGAAAACCCGCGCCAAGGAGGATTCTTATGCCTGAAACGCTCATGCCCGGCTCGCTCGCGGAGCAGACTGCGCGCCGCCGGACGTTTGCCATCATCTCCCACCCGGATGCCGGCAAGACCACGCTCACCGAAAAGTTGCTGCTGTATTCGGGCGCGATCCGCACGGCTGGTTCTGTCAAAGCCCGCAAGAGCGACAGACACGCTACCAGCGACTGGATGGAGATCGAGAAGCAGCGTGGCATCTCTGTCACGTCCTCGGCGATGCAGTTTGAGTTTGACGGTTTCCACATCAACATTCTGGACACGCCCGGCCACCAGGACTTCTCCGAGGACACCTACCGTGTGCTCGTGGCGGCCGACAGCGCGGTGATGCTCATCGACGCGGCCAAGGGCGTGGAGGCACAGACGATCAAGCTGTTCAAGGTCTGCCGCCTCAGAGGGATCCCGATCTTCACGTTCGTCAACAAGATGGACCGCGCAGCCAAAGATCCCTTTTCGCTCATGGAGGAGATAGAGCAGGTGCTGGGTATCCGCGCCTGCCCGATCAACTGGCCCATCGGCACGGACGGCGATTTCAAGGGCGTCTATCACCGCGATACGAAGATGGTGGAGCTCTATGAGAGCGGCGATCATGGCAAGACCCGCGTGGAAAAGCAGGACCTGCCGCTCGATGATCCCGACCTGCCCGAGCTGCTGGGCGAGCGCCTCTACAAGCGCCTGCTGGATGAGATCGAGCTGCTGGATATCGCGGGCGACGCGTTTGATCTGGAGCTGGTGCGCAAGGGCGAGCTGACGCCGATGTTCTTCGGTTCGGCGATCACCAACTTCGGTGTGGAGCCGTTCCTCACGCGGTTCCTGGAGTACTCCACGCCCCCGGCGCCGCACGAGAGCGATGCGGGCACCGTTGAGCCTACCGATCCCGACTTTTCCGGTTTCATCTTCAAGATCCAGGCCAACATGAACCCCGCACACCGCGACCGTCTGGCCTTCATGCGCATCTGCTCCGGTGTGTTCACAAAGGGCATGACCGTCTGGCACAGCGGTACCGGCAAGATGGTGCAGCTCAAACAGCCCCAGCAGTTCATGGCCGATGAGCGCGAGGCCGTTGAGGATGCCTACCCGGGCGACATCATCGGTCTGTTTGATCCCGGCATCTTCGCGCTGGGCGATACGCTGTGCACCGGCAAAAAGCGCCGGTTTGCGGGCATCCCGGTCTTTGCGCCGGAGTTTTTCGCCCGCGTGGCGAGCGTAGACAGCCTCAAGCGCAAGCAGTTCGTTAAGGGCGTCATGCAGCTGAGCGAGGAGGGCGCCATCCAAACGTTCAAGCGCCCCGGCATCGGGTTTGAGGAGATCATCGTCGGCGTGGTCGGCGTGCTTCAGTTTGAAGTGCTCGAGCATCGCCTCAAGACCGAGTACAATGCTGAAATCAGCCGCCAGCAGCTGCCTTACCGCTATGTGCGGTGGGTGACGCGCACCCCCAAGCCCGTGGAGGAGCTCAAGCTGTCCAGCACCTCGTCGCTGGCACGCGATGCCCGCGAACGCGATGTGATCCTGTTTGAAAACGAGTGGTCGATCCGCTGGGCGCTGGAAAACAACGAGGGCCTCGAGCTGGCTGAGACTGCATCCCGAAACGCACAGTGACCGCTGCTTCTGCTTTCGTGACAACAGAAAGAAGGTTTTCCCACCATGGAAATGACTCGTGAAAATATTCGAAACATCGCCATCATCGCCCACGTCGATCACGGCAAGACCACGCTTGTCAACGAGATGCTCAAGCAGGGCGGCGTCTTCCGCGAGAATCAGCAGGTTGCCGATCGCGTGATGGACAGCAACGCTATCGAGCGCGAGCGCGGCATCACGATTCTGGCGAAGAATACGTCCGTGTTCTATAAGGATGTCAAGATCAACGTCGTGGACACCCCCGGCCACGCCGACTTTGGCGGCGAGGTCGAGCGCGTGCTCAAAATGGTCGATGGCGTGCTGCTGCTCATCGATTCCTTTGAGGGCCCGATGCCGCAGACCCGCTTTGTGCTCCAGCACGCGCTGGCGCTCAAGCTGCCGGTCATCATCGTCGTCAACAAGGTGGATAGGCCGGATGCCCGCTGTGACGAGGTCGTCTCCGAGGCGGTCGACCTGATGATCGACCTGGATGCCGACGAGAGCCAGCTTGACACGCCCATCGTGTTCGCCAGCGCCCGCGCAGGCACGGCCACGCTCGATATGAACGTTCCCGGCGAGGATCTGCGTCCGCTGTTTGACACCATTTTGCAGTATATCCCTGCGCCCAAGGGCGACCCGGATGCGCCTGCGCAGATGCTCATTTCGACCATCGACTACAACGATTTTGTCGGCCGCATTGGCATTGGCCGCATCACGCGCGGCACGCTCAAGCTCAACACCATGGCCGCCCGCTGCAACTATGAGAAGCCCGAGCTGTGCGAAAACTTCCGCCTGAGCAGCCTGTTTGCCTTCGACGGACTCAAGCGTGTGCAGGTCGAAGAAGCATCCATGGGTGAGATCGTGGCCGTCACCGGCATTGAGGATATCATGATCGGCGACACCATCTGCGCCACCTCCTGTGTGGAGCCGCTGCCGTTTGTCAAGATCACCGAGCCGACCGTGGTGATGACCTTCTCCGTCAACGACAGCCCGTTTGCCGGGCGCGAGGGCACCTATGTCACCTCGCGCCATCTGCGCGCGCGGCTGATGCGCGAATTGCAGACCGATGTTTCCCTGCGCGTGGAGGAGACCGATTCTCCGGATGCCTTCCGCGTCAGCGGCCGCGGCGAGCTGCATCTGTCCGTGCTGATTGAGAACATGCGCCGCCAGGGATATGAGTTCCAGGTGTCCAAGCCCGAGGTGCTCTTCCATACCGATGAGAACGGCGCGAAGCTCGAGCCGGTCGAAAAGATGGTCTGTGACGTGCCCAGCGAGTATGCGGGCGCTGTCATCGAAAAGATCGGCCGCCGCCGCGGCGTGATGGAGAACATGACCGGCACCGACCGCGTGCGCCTGGAGTTTACCGTGCCCAGCCGCGGCCTGTTCGGCTACCGCAGCGAGTTCATGACCGATACCCGCGGTGAAGGCGTCATGAGCGCCGTGTTTGACCACTATGAGCCGTACAAGGGCGACATTCCGCACCGCAATGTCGGCGCGCTGGTGTCCACGGAGACGGGCGAGGCCGTCATGTACGGATTGTTCTACGCGCAGGAGCGCGGCACGCTCTTCTGCGGCCCCAATACGGCGGTGTACACCGGCATGATCGTGGGCCAGAATGCGCGCCAGGGCGACATTGACGTGAACGTCTGCCGCCAGAAGCACCTGACCTCCATCCGCAATGCCGCGGGTGCAGAGACGGCGATGAAGCTCGTCTCCATGCGCACGCTGTCGCTGGAGGAGTGCCTGGAGTTCATCGACGACGATGAGCTGCTGGAGGTCACGCCCAAGTCGCTGCGGATGCGCAAGCGCGTGCTGGAAACGGAACTGCGCAAGAAGCTCGCGGCCCGCGCCAGAAAGGGCGAGTGAGCCCCGCGCGAAGAGAATGTGTGGCCTGTTTGGGTGTGGCCGGTGTGTGACCGGCTGAGGCTTTCCCTTGTATCGCAAAGAACCCGCCGCAGAACTTTTCCACTCTGCGGCGGGCTTTTTTGTCTGCACAGAGAAGAAAGGGGAGAAGAGCCTCCACGGGCAGGTATGTTTACTGCTTTTCAGCGTGTCGAAAAAGTCCGCCTGCGGCGTCCTTTTCCGAGTATTTGCACTGTTTCCCTCTCGGCTCTATGAGCCTCCCGGGCGGGAAACAGTGTAAGGAAACCTTGCTGCGCAAGGCTTCCGAATCC
>DVJV01000189.1 GCA_018716525.1 Candidatus Ventricola gallistercoris | reverse complement strand
AAAAGTCCGCCTGCGGCGTCCTTTTCCGAGATTTACGCCGTTTCCCTCTCGCCCCCATGGGGCTCCCGGGCGGGAAACGGCGCAAGGAAGCCTTGCCAAGCAAGGCCCGAATCCGCCGCACATGTCGCCGGATTCGGATTATATTTGGAGGGCTGCGGCCCTCCAAACCACCCGGAAGGGGTTTGGATAATCTAAAAGGCGCCGCTTTCCTCATCGGGGGGAAAGCGGCGCTTTTTGCGTTTCTTCTCTTTTTATTCCCGCGTGCGCCAGATCTTGGCGCCCAGGCTGTTGAGCTTGTCTTCCAGGTGCTCGTAGCCCCTGTCGATGAAGTGCGTGTTGTAGATCTCCGTGGTGCCCTGGGCCATCAGCCCGGCGATCACCAGCGCCGCGCCCGCGCGCAGGTCGGTGGCCTCCACCGCGGCGGCGTGCAGCTGCGGCACGCCCTCGATGACGGCCGTCTGCTCGTAAATGCGCACCCGCGCGCCCATGCGCTCCATCTCCGCCAGGTGGCGGAAGCGCGACTCGAATATGTTTTCAACCACCGTCGAGGTGCCCGTGGCCGTGCACAGCAGCGCGCTCATGGGCTGCTGCAAATCGGTCGGGAAGCCGGGATACACCTGCGTCTTGAATGTCACCGCCCGGTGCGCGCCAATCGAGCGCACGCGGATGGCGTCGTCGCGCTCGTCCACGCGCGCGCCCATCTCCAGCAGCTTGGCGGTCAGCGCCTCCATGTGCGTGGGAATGCAGCCGCAGATGGTCACATCCCCGTGGGTGGCGGCCGCGGCGATCATGAGCGTGCCCGTCTCGATCTGATCGGGAATGACCGCGTAGGGCCTGCGGCAGGCAAGCGTGTTCACCCCGCGGATGCGGATGACATCCGTGCCCGCGCCCTTGACGCGGCAGCCCATGGAGTTGAGGAAGTTCGCCAGATCGACGATGTGCGGCTCCTTCGCCGCGTTGTAGATGGTCGTGATGCCCTCCGCCTGCGAGGCGGCCAGCATGACGTTGATCGTGCCGCCGACAGTCACCATATCCATGAATACGTCGCCGCCCACCAGCTTGTCGGCCCGGGCGTTGACCACGCCGCGCTGCGTCTCCACCACCGCGCCCAGCGAGCGCATGCCCTTGATGTGCTGGTCGATCGGCCGGCGGCCAATGTCGCACCCGCCGGGCAGCGGCACCTGCGCCTGCCCGCAGCGCGCCAGCAGCGCCCCGATGTAGTAGGAGGAGGCGCGCATCCTGCGGCACAGCTCCAGCGGCACATCCGTGCGGCAGATGGTGCTGGCATCCACCTCCATGACGCCCGCCTTCGGGTCCCAGCTGACCTTGGCGCCCAGGTGCTCGAGCGTCTCCACCGAGACGTTGACATCCTCAATGTTGGGCAGGTTCTCGATCACGCACGGCGTGCGGCTGAGTATGGAGGCCGAGATCACCGCCACAGCGGTATTCTTTCCCCCGCTGACACGAACGGTTCCCTCCAGACGCTGCCCACCGGTAATGAGCATTCTTTCCTCTGCCATGCGCGACCTCCTTGTAGCTGCCCTGTACCTGAGCAGAATTCAACATGTTTATTATACACATCAAGCCTTGCTTTGGCAAGCGCAGCGGGAAAAGACCTTCACCCTGCCAACGCGAAATGCCGCCAAACAGCCGCCCGATCGGTGAACAAACGGTGAAACTTCCAAATTTGCGGGATGATTTTCCCGCTTCCGTGCGTTTTTATGGTATAATTGGTGGGAAACCATTTTTTCCGCCGGCACGTCGTCCTGGCGGTACGGGGAGGACACGCGCTTGACACAGGCTTGGTATCGGGTGGCATCCATGGGCTTTGGCTATCTGAGCGCGCTGCTGATCGCAGCCATCGTGCTGCTGGCGCTGCACAGATACCTGACCGACCGCGCGCTGTGGCGCCGCGTGCACCGCGCGCTGCCGCAGGCGGGCGCCGCGGGCGTGCTGAAGGTGATGTCGGGCGCAAAGGGCAAGCGGATCGTGCCCGGGCAGGAGATCCGCATCCCCTACGAGGGCACGCTGGGCGCGGCGATGAGCTGCGACGTGTGCATCCCCTACCGGAAGGTGCACATGCGCTCGGCCTTCTTCTGGATGGAAAACGGCGAACTGCACATGGTGCCCCTGCACAGGGACGGCTTTCTGGTGGACGGCGTGGACGTGGAGCCGGGCGATGAAGCGG
This sequence comes from Candidatus Ventricola gallistercoris, assembly GCA_018716525.1. Classification (GTDB taxonomy): domain Bacteria; phylum Bacillota; class Clostridia; order Christensenellales; family Aristaeellaceae; genus Ventricola; species Ventricola gallistercoris. The sequence goes on along the minus strand of DVJV01000189.1, from coordinate 3,147 downwards.
TGATGCTCGACGGCGCGGTGCTGTGCGTGGGCGAACTGAAGATGGTGCTGCGGCTCTACAAGCACAGCGGGGTGAAGGCGGTGGAGATCGTCGAGGAGCCCTATGTGACGCGCGCACGCCGGGGCCGGGCACAGCAGGGCCATGGCGACGGCATCGGCGCGCCGGGCCGCGGCCAGATTCGCAGGGAAAAGAAGCAGTGGAAAAAGCGGCTCAATCAGGCGGAAGTACGCGAGGCCAAGGAAGCGGCGGCCCGCAAGAAGAAAACTCGGAGGTGACGGCATGGCCCGCAAACAGACGCTCTTTGCGCAGGCAAAGCCATCGGACGACGGCGCGCTCAAGGCCCGCTACCGCCCCGCCAAAGCCGCTTCCCAGGAGCGCGCGTCCAAGGCGAAGGCCCCAAAGGCCCGCAGGCAGCCGGCCGGAAGGGACGCCGCCCCGGACCGCGACAGCCGCACAGAGGCCGCGCTCAGCCGGCGGGAGCGGCGCGAGCAGCACAAAAAGGCGCTGATCTCGCGCGACAGGCGCCGGGCCGTGAGCCGCCGCGCCGGGGCGGATGTGACGCTCATCGCGCTGCTGACGGCGGCGTTCGACAGCCTGGGGCTGATGCTGGCGGCGCTGAGCGCCGGCGGCACGATCGGCGCCGAGGCCATGACGCTGATGCTGACCATGGTGCCGCTTTGCCTGCTCTCTACGCTGGTGCTGCCGCGGCTTTTGCCCATGGATGCGCTGATCATGGCGCTGACCAACTTCCTTTGCGGCGTGAGCGTGGTGATCCTCTACACGGTCTCGCCGGAGCGGGGCGTGCGCCAGGCGGCGTTTTACGCCTCGGGCCTTTGCGTCATGGCCGTGATGAGCCTGATCGTCTCGCACATGAAGCGCTTCAAGGGGATCACGCTGCTTTCCATGGTGCTGGGCATTCTCGCGCTGCTGCTGCCGCTGGCCTTTGGCGAGTGGAACAACGGCGCCAAAAACTGGGTGGAAGTGCCGGGCGTCGGCTCCTTTCAGCCCAGCGAGCTGGTGAAGCTGTCGCTCGTGCTGTCGCTGGCGTACTACTTCAGCGCGCACAGAACGGTATGGCAGATGATGCCCGCCCTCGTGTTTGCCGCGGCGTGCCTTTTGCTGCTCATGCTCCAGCGCGACCTGGGCACCGCGCTGATCTACTACCTGACCACGCTCGTGCTCTTTTACGCCGCCTGCGGCAACGTGCCGCTGACCCTGCTGGGCCTGGGCGGCGGCGCGGGCGCGGCGGTGCTCGGCTACAAGATGTTTGCGCACGTGAAGGTGCGCGTGGCCATGTGGCGCAACCCCTGGAGCGACCCGCTGGACAAGGGCTACCAGATCATTCAGGCGCTGCTGGCCATCGGCTCGGGCGGCCTTTTCGGCGTGGGGCTGGGCCAGGGCACGCCGGACCAGATCCCGGCGTATTACAACGACTTCATCTTTGCCGTCATCTGCGAGCAGATGGGGCAGGTTTTCGGCATGCTGCTGCTGGGCGTCTACGTGCTGCTGATCCTGCGGGGCATCACGCTGGTCACGCGCGCGCGCCGCTCCTTCGGCATGCTGCTGGGCTGCGGCGTGCTGGCCATGCTCAGCATCCAGACGTTCATGATCGTGGCGGGCGTCATCAAGATGATCCCGCTGACGGGCGTGACCATGCCGTTTCTCAGCTACGGCGGCTCCTCCCTCATCTCCTGCATGGCGATGACCGGCATTTTGCACGGCATCAGCGCCCGCGCGCAGGATCACCTGGAGGAGGAGATCCTCGCCGTGCGCGTATGATTTCAATTCCCCGGGGGGAGGCGGTCTTATCAAGGTCATCAGGCGACGCATCCGCATGCTGACGATGTGTATGCTCGTGCTCTTTTCGCTCACGGCGGCATACTTTTGTTACTCGGTCTACTTCTACGGGGGCCGCTGGGTGGCCAACCCCTACAACCCGCGCATCAGCAGCCAGAAGCAGCACGTGATCATGGGCAGCGTCACCGACCGGGACGGCACCGTTCTGGCCTACTCCGACGAGACCGGCGTGCGGCGCTACAACAGCAGCGAGCAGACGCGCCTGGCCGTCTCGCAGATGGTGGGCGACAGCGGCGGCAAGGTCTCCACCGGCGTGGACACGTTCCACGCGCAGTATCTGCTGGGCTTCAAGGCCAGTTTGATTGAGCGGCTCAAGGACGCCTTCACCGGCACGCCCCAGCGCGGCGACGACGTGCAGCTGACGATCTCCGAGCGGCTCTCGCGCTACATCAGCGAGCAATTCCCCTCGGGCAAGCGCGGCGCGGTGGTGGTGCTCAACTACAAGACAAACGAGATCCTGGCCATGGTCTCCATGCCGCAGTTTGACCCCGAAGACCTGACATCCGCCCTGGAAGACGAGGCCGCCGGCGCGCTCATCAACCGGGCGACGCAGGGGCTGTATCCGCCGGGCTCCACATTCAAGATCGTGACGATGGCCTCGGCGCTTGCCAACCTGCCGGATCTGGATAGCTTCACCTTTGACTGCACGGGCTACTACCCGGTGGGCAACTACTCGGTGACTGAGCAGACCGCCCACGGCATACAGACGCTTTCGGATGCCTTTATCCACTCGTGCAACACCACGTTTGCCGCGCTCTCGCAGGATCTGGGGTACGACCTGCTGGGCGAAACGGCCGAGCGGCTGGGCTTCAACGAAAACTTCATGTTCAGCGACCTGATCATGTACAACTCGAGCTACCCCATCGACAACCTGAGCGCGGAAGACCTGGCCTGGTCCTCCATCGGCCAGGGGCGGGTGCTGGCCACGCCGCTGCACATGGCGCTCATCGCCGCCGCCGTGGCCAACGGCGGCGTGATGAACGAGCCGCACCTGCTGCGCGCCATTACCACCGCGCGGGGCGGGTCGCGCGCGCTGCCCACGCACATGGCGCCCTGGCGCGTGATGGACAGCGCCGTGGCCGAGCAGATCGAGCAGGACATGATCATGACCGTCAAATCCGGCACGGGCACGCGGGCGGCGCTTGACAACGGCTACGTGGTCGCCGGCAAGACGGGCTCGGCAGAGGCCAGCAACGACAAAAGCATCGAATCACACGCGTGGTTCGTTGGCTATATCACCAATGACAACGCGCCCTATGCCATCTGTGTGCTGGTGGAAAACGGCGGCGG
>DVJV01000188.1 GCA_018716525.1 Candidatus Ventricola gallistercoris | reverse complement strand
ATTGCCGATGACAACGCCTATGTCTACATCGACAAGGAGCTGGCGCGGGCCTCCAAGCGGGCCATCGAGATGCTGGGGCAAAAAGACATCTATCATGTGTTCACGCCCCTGTTTCCCAACACCAGCACCAGGATTATCCTAAAGAAGCCCAAGACCGATTCCAGTATCCGCAAGGTGTGGTTGCCCAAGACCCTGGCCTATATCCTGCGGGAATGGAAATCCGCACAAGACGAGCTGCGGGTACTGCTCCGTGACGAGTATCAGGATTACGACCTGGTGGTGGCGCTTGCCAATGGCCGCCCCTGTGAGGATCGCATCATCCTGAAGTCGTTTGAGAAGCTGCGGGAGAAAGCAGGGCTGCCCAAAGTGGTTTTTCACTCTCTCCGTCATTCCAGCACCACCTATAAGTTAAAGCTGAACCACGGCGACCTGAAGGCCACCCAGGGCGATACCGGACACGCCCAGATCGACATGATCACCAGCGTGTATGCGCACATTCTGGACGAGGATCGCAAGATCAACGCCCAGAAGTTTGAGAGCGCCTTCTATGCCAATCCCGACCTGCGTTCGGTTCGTCCCCCGGAGGAACCAAAGGAACCGGCGCCCGCCACATTGGATTTGGAGTCCCTGGTGGAACAGCTTCGCAAGTCGCCGGAACTGGCCAACACACTGGCTGCATTGCTGGCGTCGGCCCCATCCGAAAAATAGGGCGGGAAAATCGTATTAGCAAATCGGCGTTTTTTATTAGCAAGGCCGGAAAAATAGTTCGAAGCCAATTAGCAGGCATACAGCGAAAAATGTATAAAATCGTTCCGGCGGAGCGGCAAAAATGCTCCGAGAAAACGATAACAAAAAACCGCTGTAAACCATCAAAAAACGGCTTACAACGGTCATTTTTGGCACCCCCGGCTGGGTTCGAACCAGTGGCCTGTCGCTTAGGAGGCGACCGCTCTATCCAACTGAGCTACGGGGGCATATACAGAAAATATTCAATTTTGCAGAGCTCCAGGATTCGAACGATTCGATTTTTAGGAGGCGGTCGCTCTATCCAACTGAGCTACGGGGGCTTATGTCCTCTGCGGCTGAGTCTGCGCCGGGCAAAAAAGGAGGACTTTCCCTGCTCTCCTCCACCTGGCCGGACATCCATAACCGCCAGCCTATTATAGAAGAAAGCAGGGAAAAAGTCAATCCTCTTGTTTCACATCACACGAGGTGTCATCCCGCATCGGGGCTTCTCAGTCGCCCAGCGAAATGCCCATGCTCCGCGCCGCGCGGATCGCCTGTGCATCCGCAGGCACAAATTTGGTCTTGCCCGCGACATCCGAAAGCGCATTGTGCGAAACCGTATTGCCGATCATCGCCACCGCCTGGCCATAGTTTTCCGCTGCGATGAGCTGTGCCGCATGGACGCCGAAGAGCGTGGAGAGCATCCGGTCGTACGCGCTGGGCGTTCCGCCGCGCTGCACATGCCCCGGCACCACCGCGCGCGCCTCGACGCCGACCAGCGCCTCAAGCTCTTTGGCGATGCGGTTGGCAATGCCGCTGAAATTCGTCTCCTGGCGGAATGCGGCGCGTTCCTTCTTCTTCATGGCCGCCTCTTCCACGGACATGGCGCCCTCCGCCACCGCGATGATGGAGAAATCCTTCCCCGCTTCCGCGCGCCGCAGCACGGCATCCGCCACGACCTTGATGTCGTAAGGGATTTCCGGCAGCAGGATGATGTCCGCGCCGCCGGCCATGCCCGCATAGAGCGTAAGCCAGCCGGCCTTGTTGCCCATCAGCTCGATGACCATGCAGCGGCCGTGGCTGGCAGCCGTGGTGTGGATGCGGTCAATCACATCGGTGGCGATATCCACCGCCGTGTGGAAGCCGAACGTCACATCCGTGCCCCAGATGTCATTGTCGATCGTCTTGGGCAGGCCGATGACGTTCAGCCCTTCCTCGGAAAGCAGGTTGGCCGTCTTGTGCGTGCCGTTTCCGCCCAGGGTCACCAGACAGTCAAGGCGCATCTTCTTGTAGTTGTCCTTCATGGCCTTGACCTTGTCCACATTGTCTTCCCCGATGACGCGCATCTTGCTAAAAGGCGTCCTGCGCGTGCCCAGAATGGTGCCGCCCAGCGTCAGGATACCGGAAAAATCCGACCGCTGCATCACCTTGTAATCGCCCGCGATCAACCCGGCATAGCCATCCTGAATGCCGATGATCTCCGCATCGAACATGGAATAGCTGGCACGCGCCACGCCGCGAATGCATGCGTTGAGGCCCGGGCAGTCGCCGCCGCTGGTCAGAATGCCGATCCGTCTTTTCATGCTGATAACCTCCCGTTCCATCCACTTAAAGCTCATCTGTTATTTCCATTTTACCACCATTGACCGCCCGTGGCAAGCCACCCGGCCTTTCCGCTCACACTTTTTTGCCTGCCTTTCCGCTCACACTTTTTTGTGTGCGTTCAGTTGTCAGACGACTTATTCACATTTTACAAATTTGTGCCCCCGGTTTTGCCCCAAACCTTGACGATCCCCCGTGTGCGGTGCTATACTGTATATAGTGTAATGGAAGGGTGGAGAAGGCGAACCCCCCGGCTGGCCATGGACCCTGAAGGCTTCCTGCCCTGCGCCCGGCGGGGCACTGCGCCGCGCCGAATACCGCCGGAGTTGCGCTGTTTTTCCCCCATCCATTGAGTCGGCTTTTCTGCGCAACGTGCGCGGAAAAACTTCACATGATCATCAAGTATTGGGAGGTCTTTTTTCATGGTTCAGCTCAACGCCACTACGCTCCCCTCCATCTCCATGACGCGCGGCGTCGCCCCCAAGCGCGAGCGCGTCATTCAGTTCGGAGAGGGCGGTTTTCTGCGCGCTTTTTGTGACTGGATGATCGACATGGCCAACGAAAAGGCCGGCATGGATGCCGGTGTCGTCGTCGTCCAGCCCATCGAGCGGGGTATGGTCGGTATGCTTAACGAGCAGGACGGCCTCTATACCCTCATTCTGCGCGGCCAGGTCGATGGCAAGGCCACCTGCGATACGCGCATCATCCAGAGCATCACGCGCGGCCTCTCCCCCTATGAGGATTTTGACGGCTACCTCGCGCTGGCGCACAACCGGGATATGCGCATCATCATCTCCAACACGACCGAAGCCGGCATCGTCTACACCGGCAAGGATGCCTTCGACGACAAGCCCCAGGCTTCCTACCCCGGCAAGCTGACCCGCCTGCTCTATGAGCGCTTCACCGCGTTCGGCGGCGAAAAGGGCACCGGCTTCATCCTGCTCCCCTGCGAGCTGATCGACTACAACGGGCGCAACCTGCTGGAGTGCTGCCTGAAGACGGCCGACCAGTGGGCCCTGGGCGATGCCTTCAAGACCTGGCTGCAGGAGGAAAACGTGTTCTGCTCCACGCTGGTCGACCGCATCGTAACGGGCTATCCGCGCGGCGAAGCGGAGGAGCTGTATGCCTCCTTTGGCTACCGGGACAACATGCTCGACACCGCCGAGCCGTTTGGCCTTTGGGTCATCGAGGGCCCGGCCTGGATTGAGGACGAGCTGCCCTTTAAGAAGGCGGGCTGCAACGTCGTCTTCACCCAGGATGTCTCGCCCTATAAGCTGCGCAAGGTGCGCATGCTCAACGGCGCGCATACCTCCATGGTGCTGGGCGCGTATCTTTCCGGCATGGAAATCGTGGGCGACTGCATGGCGGATGACACCATGCGCTCCTACATGTCCCAGGCGCTCTTTAATGAGATCATGCCCACGCTCGACCTGCCGAAGGAAGATCTGGAGGCGTTTGCCAGCGCGATCTTTGAGCGCTTCTCCAACCCGTTCAACCGCCATCTGCTGCTGTCCATCGCGCTCAACAGCCAGTCGAAGTTCCGCGCCCGCGTGCTGCCCACCATCAAGGAATACATCCACCGCAAGGGGCAGCTTCCCAAGATCCTCACCTTCTCGATGGCCGCTTTCATCGCGTTCTACTGCGGCCACCGCAAGGAAGACGGCTCCTTCGTGGGCACGCGTGCGGCGGGCAATGAATACCCCATCGCCGACGATGCGTTCGTGCTCGACTTCTTCGCCAATCTGACCGGCAAGCCTGCCGCGCAGATCGCGCACGATGTGCTGTCCAACGTCGATTTCTGGGGCAGCGACCTGTGCGCCGAGCTTGCGGGCTTTGAGGCATCCGTGGCCGCTTCCCTGAAGGCGATTTTCACCAAGGGCGCCCGTGCGGCGATTGAAGAGGTTGTGGCCCAATGAGCAAGTGGATCAAAATTGCCGCGCGCGACAATGTCGCCGTGGCCGTCGAGCCGCTGTGCGAGGGCGATGTCTGCCTGGGCGTGACGCTTCGGGAATCCATTCCCGCCGGCCATAAGTTCGCCCTGTGCGATATTCCCGAAGGGGCCGACATCATCAAATACGCCTTCCCCATCGGGCACGCCACAACGCCCATCGCGGCGGGCAGCTGGGTGCACACCCACAATGTAAAGACCAATCTCTCCGGCCTGCTTGAATACACCTACACCCCCCATCCCTGCGCTGTGCCGGTGGACCGTCAGGCCACGTTTGAAGGCTATGTGCGCGAGGATGGCCGCGTGGGCATCCGCAACGAGGTGTGGATCGTCAACACGGTGGGCTGTGTCAACGGCACCGCCAAGACGCTCGAGCGCCTGGCCCAGCAGGCCTATGGCGACCGGGTGGACGGCATCCACTGCTTTGTGCATCCCTACGGCTGCTCGCAGCTGGGCGAGGATCACCGCAACACGCAAAAGCTCCTCGCCTCCATGGTGCGCCACCCCAACGCGGGCGCGGTGCTCGTGCTGAGCCTGGGGTGTGAAAACAACAACGTCGCCGAGTTCAAGAAGGTGCTGGGGGCCTACAACCCCGAGCGCGTCCGCTTCCTGGTCACGCAGGAGGTGGAAGACGAAGTGGAAGAGGGCATGAAGCTGCTGGATGAGCTGACGGCCTACGCCTCCCGCTTCAAGCGGCAGACGGTGCCGGCCAGCGAGCTGGTCATCGGCCTCAAGTGCGGCGGCAGCGACGGCCTGTCCGGCATCACGGCCAATCCGCTGCTGGGCAGCATATCGGATCTGCTGGCGCGCCACGGCGGCACCACGCTGCTGACCGAAGTGCCCGAGATGTTCGGCGCCGAAACATTGCTGATGAACCGCTGCCGCAACCGCGCGACGTTTGACAAGACCGTCGCGCTGATCAACAACTTCAAAGCCTACTTCATCCGCCACGGCCAGGAGGTCTATGAAAACCCCTCCCCGGGCAACAAGGCGGGCGGCATCACCACCCTGGAGGATAAGTCGCTGGGCTGCACGCAGAAGGGCGGCACCGCCGAGGTGCGCGACGTGCTCAGCTATTGCGAGCCTGTGCGCGAAAAGGGGCTCAACCTCGTGCAGGGGCCCGGCAACGACCTGTGCGCCATCACCGCGCTGATGGCCTCCGGCGCGCAGATGGTGCTCTTTACCACCGGCCGCGGCACGCCCGTGGGCGCGCCGGTGCCCACGGTGAAGGTTTCCACCAATACCCCGCTGGCTGAGAAAAAGCCGGGCTGGATCGACTTTAACGCAGGCGTGCTCGTGCAGGGCGCCACGATGGAGGAAACCTGCGAGCAGTTCTTCAAGCAGCTGCTCGCCATTGCGTCCGGCCAGCGCACGCAAAGCGAGACACACGACTTCCGCGAAATCGCCATCTTCAAGGATGGCGTGACGCTGTAACGCCCGTTTCCCCGTCACCCCGATACCCGTGTGCAAGGAGGATGATTCCGATGAAACCGTTCATGGACGCAGATTTCCTGCTGGAAAACGATGTGGCTAAAAAGCTGTACCACGAATACGCGGAACACATGCCGATTTACGACTATCACTGCCACATCTCCCCGCGCATGATCGCCGAAAACCACCGTTTCGCCAACATCGGCGAGCTGATGCTCGGCGGCGATCACTACAAGTGGCGCGTCATGCTCTCCAACGGCGTGGACGACAGGCTCTGCCGCGGCGACGCCAGCTGGCACGACAAGTGGCTGGCATTTGCCGCGTCGCTCAAGTACTGCATCGGCAACCCGATGTATCACTGGACGCACCTGGAGCTGCGCCGCGTGTTCGGCATTGAGGACATCCTCAGCGAGAAGACGGCTGAGGACATCTGGAACCGCGCCAATGAGATGCTCGCGCGCGATGAGTTCCGCTGCCGCGGGCTGATCGAGAAATTCGGCGTCAAGGTCATCTGCACCACCGACGACCCGATCGACGATCTGTCCGACCACGTCAAGCTGGCCAAGGAGAACCTCCCCTTCAAGGTTTACCCCGCCTGGCGCCCCGATAAGGTCATCAACATCGACCGCGGCGGTTTTGTCGATTACATGAACCGCCTCTCCCGCGTCTCCGGCATTCAGTGCCTGAACCTGGAGAGCATGATCAAGGCGCTGGCGCTGCGCATCGATTTCTTCCACGCGCACGGCGCGCGCCTGTCCGACCACGCGCTGGACACCGTGCCCTTCGGCATCCCCAGCACGCACATCGCCGGCGAAGCCTTCCGCAAGGCGCTCAGCGGCGCGCCGCTCACCGAGTCGGAGATCCAGTCCTACAAGACGTACGTGCTCATGGAGCTGGCGCGCATGTACAAGGCGCACGGCTGGGCGCAGCAGTATCACATCGGCGCCATGCGCAACAATAACCCGCGCATGTTCGAGAAGTACGGCCCCGACGTGGGCTTTGACTCCATCGACGATACCTGCATCGCCCAGAACCTCTCGCATCTGCTCGCCGAGCAGGAGCGCGAAGGCGTGCTGCCCAAGACCATCCTCTACTGCCTCAACCCGAAGGACAACTACGTCATCGGCACCATGCTGGGCAATTTCCAGGGCGAGGGCATCCCGGGCAAGATCCAGTTCGGCTCCGGCTGGTGGTTCTGCGACCAGCAGTTCGGCATGGTCGAGCAGATGAAGGCGCTGGCCTCTTTGGGCCTGCTGGGCCGCTTCGTCGGCATGCTGACCGACTCCCGCTCCTTCATTTCCTACCCGCGGCACGAGTACTTCCGCCGCATCCTGTGCAACCTGATCGGCTCCTGGGTGGAAAACGGCGAGTATCCGGAGGACTACGACACGCTGGGCGAGCTCATCGAGGGCATCTGCTACAACAACGCCGTCGCCTACTTCGGCATGAAGGTTGACTGAGCGCGGAGGTTCACATGCAGACATTCGTCAAAAACGAAGATCCCCAGTGGATCGTGCTTGGCGGCGGGCAGCGCCGCAAGATCCGCGCGTACAACGGCGAAATGATGCTCGTGGAAGTCGGTTTTGACACGGGCGCAGTCGGCGCGGATCACACCCATCCGCACACGCAGATTTCCTATGTGCTCAGCGGCGAGTTTACCTACCACATCGAGGGCGAAAAGCGCACGATGAAACCGGGCGACTCCATCGTCGTAGAAAGCGGCAAAGTGCACGGCTGCACCTGTACCCGCGCCGGTGTGCTGCTGGACATCTTCGCCCCCATGCGCGAGGATTTCGTCCGCTGAACCCGCGCCGGGCGGCGCATCCCATCACCCTTTACGCCTCACGGCGTAAACGATAGATTCACACTTGGAGGAGGAAATACCCATGGACGTTTTGAAAGAGCTTTCCCTGATCGGCATCGTTCCGGTCATCGCCATCAATGATGCGGCGGATGCCGTGCCGCTTGCCCAGGCCCTGATCGACGGCGGCCTGCCCTGCGCGGAGGTCACCTTCCGCACGGCTGCCGCGGCGGATGCCATCGCCAACATGACCAAGGCATTCCCGGATATGGTCGTGGGCGCCGGCACCGTGCTCACCTGCGAGCAGGTCGACCGCGCCGTGGCGGCGGGCGCCAAGTTCATCGTCTCCCCGGGCCTGAACCCGACCACCGTCAAGCACTGCCAGGAGATCGGCGTGCCCGTGTGCCCCGGCACCGCGAACCCGAGCGACATCGAGGTTGCGCTGAGCCTCGGCCTCAAGACGGTCAAGTTCTTCCCGGCGGAAGCGGCCGGCGGCCTCAAGTACATCAAGTCCATCGCTGCGCCGTATGTCGACATGAAGTTCATGCCCACCGGCGGCGTCAATGAGAAGAACCTGCTCGATTACCTCTCCTTCGGCAAGATCATCTGCTGCGGCGGCAGCTGGATGGTGCCCGGCGACGCCGTCAAGGCCAAGGATTGGGATCGCATCCGCAACCTGACCTCTTCCGCTGTGCAGCTCATGCTGGGCCTGGAGCTCGCGCATGTGGGCATCAACAGCGCCGACGAGGCCGAGGCCATGGACACCGCCACCAAGCTGTGCAAGCTGCTGGGCTGGACGATGAAGGTGGGCAACAGCTCCATCTTTGCCGGCACGGGCGTGGAGGTCATGAAGACGCCGTTCCGCGGCACGAAGGGCCACATCGGCATCAAGACCAACTTCATCGAGCGCGCCAAGGCCTATCTGGAGCGCCAGGGCTTCGAGTTCGACCCGGCCAGCGCCAACGTGAAGGACGGCCAGCTCAAGGCCATCTACCTCAAGAACGAGATCGCCGGCTTCGCCGTGCACCTCGTGCAGAAGTAATTCTCCTCACGCGGCAAAGCCGCTTTCCCCTCAAAAGGGGAAAGCGCAGCGTGTCGAAAAAGTCCGCCTGCGGCGTCCTTTTCCGAGTATTTGCACTGTTTCCCTCTCGGCTCTATGAGCCTCCCGGGCGGGAAACAGTGTAAGGAAACCTTGCTGCGCAAGGCTTCCGAATCC
>DVJV01000187.1 GCA_018716525.1 Candidatus Ventricola gallistercoris | reverse complement strand
CGGCGTCCTTTTCCGAGATTTACGCCGTTTCCCTCTCGCCCCCCATGGGGCTCCCGGGCGGGAAACGGCGCAAGGAAACCTTGCACAGCAAGGCTTCCGAATCCGCCGCACATGTCGCCGGATTCGGATTGTATTTGGAGGACTTCGGCCCTCCAAACCTCCCGGAAGGGTTTTTTGACAGTCTGAGGAGCGTCCCGCAGGACGCCCCTTCCTTATAACGACTCCTTCATCCGCCCGTATGTTCGTGGAGCACACGCAGGTGTTTCATGACCATCTGTGCAATGACTCCGGTGAGCACACCGGTGAGCACGCCCGAGAGCATGAGCACCGGCAGATAAGTGACGATGAGCTGCGGCGTATTGAGCATCCACACCGCCATCAGGATCTGCCCGACATTGAAAAACACCGCGCCCAACGCGCTCACGCCAATGATGCTCACCCCCGCCACATGCTTGAGCAGCACCATGGCCAGCAGCGACAGCGCACCGCCCGCCAGGGAGTAGAACATGGCATTCATGTTGGTGTAAATCAGCCAGCTCATCAGCGCCTTGAGCAGCATCAGCACGACAGACTGCCGCGTGCCCAGCATATACAGGCTGTACAGCAGCACGGAGTTGGCAAGCCCCAGCTTGATGCCCGGAATCGCCGCTGTCAGCGGAAACTGGCGCTCAATCAACCCCAGCACCAGCATCAGGCTGGTCAGCAGGCCGGACAGCGCCACCCGCTGCGCGCTACGATTGCGCATGAAATCTCATCCCCTAAACCGTCTTTCTCGTCTGCGGCGCAATGCCACGTTTCGGCATGAAACGCGCACGCTTATTCCGCCGGAACCATCTCAATGACCACCTCATTGGGCAGGCAGATGACATACGTACCCAAAATGCGCTGCTCGTACGTGTCCACATTGACCGCGCCCTGGCCCACACAATCCTGGTTGTCACAGGTGGAGGACTCCATATAGACCTCCTGCGGCGTGATGTGCACCTTGTTGATCTTGCCATCATCCTGCTTGATGGTGATGATCTTATCCCGGTCCATCGGGATGGGATCGCCATACTGGCGTCCCCCCACCGTGAGCACCACATAACCGCGGATCTCCTGGGTCTGCTGCGCAGGCATAGGGCCCATGACATCCGCCTCCGAACCCGCATTTGCTCCGTCATCCGGCGCGTCCGTCGCTTCCGGCGCATCTGTTGTATCCAGCGTACCGGCTGCATCTGCCGACGCATCCGTTGCCTCCAGCGTCTGCTGCGGCTGCGGCGTCTCATCCAGATACTCCACAGCATCCGGCGCAAGCGTCGCTTCCGCCTCACGGCCTTCCACACTGCTTCTGGGCAGCAGGCGCGAAACCATTACCATGGCGCCGGCAATCACCAGCACCGCAACAATCACAAAGATGTCCCTGCGTTTGGGCATTACATGTCCTCCGTCTTCGCCTCGGTCTGATGCGCATCAAAATCCAGTTCCAGCGCGTTGGTGCCATCCGCCCAGAGCCGCTCGAGCTGGTAATATGCCCGGTCCTGCTCGTGGAAGATGTGCACCATCACATCGCCATAGTCGAGCACACACCAGCGGCCTTCGCCCATGCCTTCACGGCGCTTGGCAAACACGTCATGCTTGGCCAGCTCTTCCTCCACATTTTCCGCAAGCGCCTTTACCTGCGGCACCGAGTTGCCCGAAGCAATCACCATATAGTCGGTGATGACCGTCATCTCGTCCACCTTCAGCACGACGATGTCCTTGCCGCGCTTTGCATCCAGCGCCTTGGCCGCAGCCAACGCAATATCCCTGATCTCCATGTGGTTAATCCTCCCGTTTGTCTCTTTTTCGTTTATCCCTGTTTCGTATGCAGCGGGCTGTTCGCCTCGTATTCCTCCAGCGCAGCCAGCGTGTCGGGGTGCAGCGTCTTCCCCTGCTGCACCACATGGTCAAGGCTCATGCGCAGCGCCATGTGCATCGCCAGATCCAGATCCTCCCGGCAGACCGCCCTGAGCATCTCCAGCCCCGGATAGCTTTTGCGCCCCGGCTCGATCATGTCGGCCAGATAGATGATCTTCTCCAGGTTTGTCATGCCCGCATGCCCTGTCGTGTGCCAGCGAATCGCATCGAGCACCGCTTCATCCTTGACGTTGTACTGATCCCGTGCAACACACCGGCCTGCCACCGCGTGCATCAGCGCCTTGGACTCCCGCATGACCGGGTCCACCGGCTCATCCCGCGCCGCTTTTTGCATCTGTGAGAGCGGCATGCACTTGGCACAGTCGTGCAAAAGCCCGGCCAGCGCCGCGCGCTCCTCATCTTCGCCAAACGTTCTGGCCATCTCCCGGGCGGTTTTCTCCACCCCCAGCGTGTGCGCAAAGCGTTGGGCATCCAGCGCTTTTCTGAGCTTATAGACCATTTTTTCCCGCTTCATGCTCTTCCCTTTCCAAATCCGCATGACATCAGCTCCATTTCCGGCATCGCCATGGCACCCTTATTCTCCCCATCCGGGAGAAGAATGCATTCTCTTCAGAACGGGATTGATCTCTTTGTGTCGCCGGCTTCCGCCTGATTTTTCCCCAGTCTGTCCTGATAAAGCCCCCGCGACGCGATATACGCCGCCACCGCTTCGGGCACCAGCCCGTCTATGGGCTGCCCCGCTTCCACCAAATGCCGGATCTGCGTCGAGGAGACATCCATCCGCGGCGCCGTCAGAAAGCGGATCTGCGCGCCGCGCGCCGCCCAGCCTTCGGCAAGCCTTTGCACGTCCTTACGCGTCTCGCCCTCGCGCATCATCACCAGAAAGTCGCAGTGGTGTATGACCTCGTCAATCTGCCGCCACGTTTCAAGCGCGCGCAGCGTATCCGCGCCAATCAGGTAGACGAAGCGGCTGTCCGGCATCCGCTTTTCCAGGTTATTGAGGGTATCAATCGTGTAGATCACGCCGCCGCGGTCGATCTCCTCGCGGCTGACGCTCATGCCCCTTTCTTCCCCCACGGCCAGCTCCACCATGCGCAGCCTGTCCAGCTTGCAGGTAGCCATATCCGGCTTATGCGGCGGATTGCCCGTGGGCAAAAAGACCACGTGATCCACCTCACCGCTTGCCAGCGCCGCGCGCGCCAGGTTGAGATGCCCTTCATGCACGGGGTCAAAGCTGCCGCCCATCAGGCCGATTCTGCGCATACCCTTCATCCTCCTGTGCGGCAGATTGAGCACGACTTCGTATTATACCAAATTCTGCCCATTCGGGAAAGGGGAAACGGAATACATTTTCAAATTTGCGCAAAATCTAGACATAAACAACCGGTAAATTCAGGAGGTGATTCCATGCAGTCGCCATTCGATCTGAAAAACCCCGTCGCCACGGCGCTGGACCGCACGGCTGTGCATCTGGCGATGCTGCTTGCCTGTGTGGCCTACTTTTTCGTGCTCTGGCACAGCGGGGTAAGCAGCCTTCTCGCCGGAAGCGGGCTGTTTATTCTTTTGCTTTTGTCGCTGACGCTGCTTGAAAAACGCACGCTCAAGCGGCGCGACCGCGCACTGCGCGAGCGCATCGGCGGGGCCATTGCGCTGGACAGTCTGCTGATGATGCCCGGCACGCAGGCCTGCGAGCGCGTGTGCCTGCTGCTGTGTGACACGCTGGATGCTAGGCCCCTGGGCGGCGCACAGATGCGCTATGCCGGGGAAACCTGGCTGGTGCGCTGCGCCCAGTGCCTGCCTGGATCAAGCGCCGGGGAAGGCGACGTTTTGTCTGCCCACCGTGCGCGCATCCAGACGCAGTGCGACCGGTGCGTGCTCGTTTCCACCGGAGGGTTTACGCCCGCTGCCACGCGCGCCAGCGAGTGGATGGACCCGCCGGTGCGCCTGATCCCCGGCCGCC
Organism: Candidatus Ventricola gallistercoris; assembly: GCA_018716525.1. Taxonomy (GTDB): domain Bacteria; phylum Bacillota; class Clostridia; order Christensenellales; family Aristaeellaceae; genus Ventricola; species Ventricola gallistercoris. The sequence continues at coordinate 9,010 of DVJV01000187.1, read as the reverse complement.
AGCTCGCCCTGCTCGCCGGAAGGCAGCACCCTGCCACGGATGAGGAAATCGCCCGCCGCGTGCACAGGCAGCGCACCCCCTTTTCCTGGCAACGCATCCGTGCGCTGGCGCTCTCTCCCGGCAAACTGCGCCGGTATCTGCTGTGCGCCGCACTGCTGGCGATGCTCTACCTGCTGATGGATTCGCCTGTGTCGCTGGTGTTCGCGCTTGCCTCCTTCCTGCTGGCAATGCGCTGCGCACAGGAAAACAGAAGGCGGTTCAGGCTGTAAAGCGTGGTCACTGCGTTTCGCCGTAAATCCGCTTCATTTCATCGGTAAAGCCGCCACGCTCGTTATGAGTCATAAGCGGCGGCAGGATATGCAGCCCTGCCCCTCCCCGCTTGCGGCCTTCCAGCAGCACGAGCTTGGGGGGCTTTTGCACGCCCGCACTCACGAAGCGCACGCGCTTGGGCTCCACATGGGCAGCACGCATGGCGTCGCACAGCTCCAAAAACCTGGGGGCAGGAAAGACCACGCACAGCCGCCCGCCATATTGCAGCACACTGGAACAGGCCGCCATCCACTGCGCAAGCGTGCAATCCTCTGCATCGCTGCGCGAGCGTGCGCGCGTGCTCTGTGGGCTGACGAGCCCTGCGCGCTGGCGCGTATACGGCGGATTGGTGACGCAAAGCTGAGTGCATTCGTACCCGATGATTTCCGCCGCCCTGCGGCAGTCCGCATGGTGTACATGGATGCGCGATTCCAGGCCGTTGAGACGCACACTGCGTGCGGCCATATCCGCCACATCGGGCTGGATTTCAAAGGCGTCAAACGTCGTTTCCTCTGCGCGTGCGCTGATGAGCAGGGGCAACACCCCCGTGCCCGTGCCCATGTCCACCACGCGCTCTCCCCGCTTCGCCTTTGCAAAATCGGCCAGCAATACGGCATCTGTGCCAAAACGGAAGCCGCTTTCCTGCTGAATGATGCGCAGGCCGCCACGCTGCAGATCGTCGATCCGCTCGCCCGGCTTCAGTTTCCCCTCTTCCTGCTCCGGCATCAGCGCCGCATCCCCTCTCATCGGAAGTCTTCTTTACGCTATTGTACAAAATCCGCGGACCGATTGCAACCGGCCCGCGGAAAAGAGTGTGCTTAAGCTTAAATCAGAGCACGTCTGCTCACGGCGTGCCAAACGGCGTGACGAACTCGCTGGAGACGTATCCCTTGTAATTTGCCCACTGCACATACAGGAAGCCATTCTCGCTCTCGCTGATCACCTCCAGCACCATGCCGTAGGGCAGCACATAGAGGACATCGCTCTGCGAATTGGGCTGGGCGCGCAGGTTCAGCCCGTTGTCGCTCTCCACAACGACGCGGTAGGCCTGCGTCTGCGGTGTGGGCGTGATCCGCTCGATCAGCGGCGCCGTCGGCGTGGGCGTGGCCTGCTGCACATTCTGCGTGTCAAAGCGCACGTAATCCGCGCTCACATAGCCGCTGAGCGTGCCGATGCGCACGGGATAGAACCCGTTGACCACGCCGCCCGTGACCGTGACATTGACGCCATAGCCCAGCGTCGCCAATACATCGGACGACACCGAGGCCTCAGCGCGCAAATTCAGTCCGCTGGGCGCGGTGACGGTGCCTGTCCGCTCGCCCGCACTGCCCGCATTGCCGGACAAATCCGGCGTCGGGGTCGGCACTGGAGTCGGCGTCGGGGTGACAACCGGCGCCGTGGGCTGTGCCGCCCCGTCAAAGGAGAGATACTGCGCGCTCGCATAGCCGCTGACGCCGCCATACGTCACCGCATAGAACCCGTTGACCGCCTCTCCATGTGTGGCAACCACTGCGCCATAGGGCATGGTGCTAAGGGTTGCGGCGCTCATATCCGGCGACTGGCGCAGTTTGAGGCCGCTATACGCCGTGACCGTTGCCATCCGCGCGGCTTGCGGGGGCTGGGTCGGCGCGGGCGTAGCCGTCGGCGCCGGGGTTGAGAGTACCTCTTCGGTCACGTAAACGTATTCGCTGGCAACATAGCCCTTCACGCTGCCCAGCATTACGGGCAGCATCCCGTTTTGCTCCTCGGCAGCAACGCTGAGCATCGTGCCTTGCGGCAGCGTCATGATGACGCTGGAGGTGCGCGAAGCCGCCGCACGCAGATTCAGCCCGTCCGAGGGCAGAACGATTGCCATCATCTCGGTGGCCGTGCCCTCCTGACTGCCGGAATCGCCATCCTGAGGAGGCGTCGTCTGTTCGTTAAAGCGCAGGTACGCCGTGGCGCAGTATCCACTCACGCCGCGCGCCTCGACAGCGCACCACTCCGCGCCCCACTGCGTGACCGTGACCACCTCGCCCATCGGAAGGCGGGTGAGTACGCGCGCGCTCAGGCTGCGGCTCTCGCGCACATTGAGCATGGAACTTGCGCTTTGCAGATGCACCGTCGCGGTGAGCACGTCACCCTCGGGCGCTTCGGGCTCGGGCGTCTCCTCCTGCCCGCCTGCCGCATCGTAAATGATGTAATCATTGGATACATAGCCGGTGAGCGTGCCGTACTGCACATACGTCCAGCTGTCATAGCGCTCCAGCACGGTCAGCGTCTGGCCATGGCGCAGGTGCGCGATCACGGCCGCATTGGTCGTCGGCGCGGCGCGCAGGTTGAGCGTCTGGCTCTCGTCGGAGAGCGCGACAGTTGCCGTTCCACGGCTGACGGTGCCCGGGGGCGTTTCATCCACCGAATCGCCCTGCACGCTCAGATACTCGCTCTTGACATAGCCGCTGAGTGTGCCATACTGCACGCGGCTCCAGCCGTCGGCAGATGACTCCAGAAGCGTCACCTGTGTGCCGTGCGGCATCTGGGCCAGGATCGACGACGTCGTGCTCTTCTCGCTGCGCATATTCAGCACATCCAGCGGATTGCTGAGCGTGACAATGGCTGTTTTGGCATCGGCAACCGGCTCATCCGGCGTCTGTTGCGTGCCGTCGATCGCCGGAAGAAGCGTGCGCGTCATCGTGTAGCGCGTGCGCACCAGCCCCGGATAGTAAAACTCCAGAATCTGGTCGTATGTCATGCCCTCATAGGCCATCTGCTGCGCGCCGCGCTGGCTCATGCCCACGCCGTGGCCAAAGCGCCGGGCCGTCAGCTTATATCCCCCGACCACCTCGGTGACAGACAGCGTCTCATTTTTGAGCACGTTGATGGACATGGAGCACAGTCCCTCCACCTGTGCAAAGTAGTCAAGCGTCACCGTCACCGCGCCGTAGCCGGCCAGCTGCAAGCCCACATCCACATACTGATACACGCGCGAAGGCTCCCCGTACTTGGGGGTGTGCGGCGTCACGGAGGTGATCGCCTCGATCTGCACGCTTGAGGCGCCCACGCGCATGGCGGCCTCTGTGCGCAAAAGCTCCGTCAGCGCCGCAACACTCGTGGTGCCGTCGCGGTAAAACGTGACGGACTTGGCGATGGACGCGCTGTTGCGCAGATCATACGGGTCATCCTTGATCTGCAAATAGCTGTAAGAACCGCTGCCCCACGCGTTCTTGACAGACTCCGTCTGCCCGCCGTTGGAGGCGGTATAGTAGCTGGCCATGTAATCCCCGTTGACCGTGCCGACAATGCCGCTGGTCTCCTCCACCGCCTGGCGGCAGCGGGCGTTGCCCGACGGCGTGCCGTTGTACACCTGGTCGCTTGTGGTGTCCACCACGTCATAGGTTGCGGCCTGCGCGCTCATCTTCTTGAGCGCATACGTCCTGGCCGCAACCGCCTGCGCCTTGAGCGCCTCCAGCGGGAAGGAATTGTCCATCTCGTAGGGCAGCACGCCGAGCATGTAATCCTCCATATACACATGGACGATCACCTGCACATTGCCGCCTTTGGCAATGAACTCGATATCTCCCGGATACAGACTGCCCGGATAGCGCGCCTGTGCGATGCGCACACCGTTTTCCCCGCTCGTCTGGTGACGCCTCAGCTTGAACCGGCTGCCCATGGTCTGCGTCTGCCCGTTCATAGTGAGCGTCAGCGTACCGCTGCTGTTGCGAACCGTCGCCTTGGTGCCACGGGCAATCGCGCAGCTGGCGTCCCCTCCGATGGAATAGCTGCCGTCAATGGTCAGATCCACCGATGTATTCGAGGCGATTGAGGACAGATACACGCGCACCGTGCCGGACACGGTCGTGCCACTGACCACGCCGCTGTCCGCCCGGGCGGGCGAGACCGGCATCAGCGCAAGCCACGTGAAGAGCAGCAGCGCGAGCCGTTTCGTCCATATCCTTGCCATGCAAAAAATCCCTCTTTCGTCCGTATTCTGCCTTTTTCGCTACGCTCCAAAAGCATTCGCATTGTAACACACACACACGGCTATTGTAAATCGTTTAACCCCTGTCAATCCCTGTCACGGCTGGAAAATACGAGTCCCGCCCGGCGCACGGCTTGTGCTGCGCAGCGATTTTTGCTATAATGATCGCATCATCTGCTACTTATAAACGGGAGGTTCATTTTAATATGAAAAAAGCCGCCGTGCTGGCGCTGCTGGCGCTGCTTCTGCTGGCCTGTGCCCTTCCGGGCCGCGCCGCCATGAACCGCTACAACGCGATGTATCTGGATACATTTGACACCGTCATCACGCTCATCGGCTATGCCGAAGACCAGGAAACCTTTGACGCCTGGTCCGCAACCGTCCATGAAACCTACCAGTATCTCCACAAATTGTTTGACAATTACAATGACTACGAGGGCATAGTCAGCGTGCACACGCTCAACGAGCGTGCCGCGCAGGAGCCCGTGCAGGTCGATCCGATCCTCTTTTCGCTGCTGACGTTCTGCAAGAGCCAGTATGAGCTGTGCCAGGGGCAGGTCAATGTGGCCATGGGCAGCGTGCTGTCCATCTGGCACGATTACCGCGAGGCGGGAATCGACGATCCCTCCGCCGCGCAGCTTCCGCCGATGGAATCGCTTGAGGAAGCCGCCAAGCACGCCTCCATCGACGACCTGATACTCGACTTGGAAAACATGACGGTGTTCTTTGCCGATCCCGATCTCAAGCTGGATGTGGGCGCCGTGGCCAAGGGATATGCCACCGAGATCGTCGCGCAGATGCTGCTTTCAAGCGACATGCCCTCCTTCATCATCAGCGCGGGTGGCAACGTGCGCTGCGGCAACCCGCCCGCCGATGGGCGCGCCAAGTGGGGCGTGGGCATTCAGGACCCGGAAGGCTCGTCGCTCGGGCTGAGCGATTACGTGGAAACGCTCTACCTCTCCAATGTATCGGTGGTGACCTCCGGCGACTACCAGCGCTATTACACGGTCGACGGCGTGCGCTACCACCACCTGATTGACCCAGACACGCTCATGCCTGCCGATTCGTTCCGTTCCGTGTCCATCATCACGCAGGACTCCGGTTATGCGGACATGCTCTCCACCGCGGCATTCCTGATGCCCTACGAGGAGAGCCGCGCGTTCATCGAATCGCTTGACGGCGTGGAGGCCATCTGGCTGTTCCCGGACGGCACCAAAAAGATGACGGAAGGCGCGATGGCCGTGGCCAAGTCCTACGGCGCAACCAACCAGTAAAAACCAAACAAAGATGCCCGGCTTTTCGGGCACATGCCGCTCCCCATCACGGGAGCGGCGCTTTGCACCCCGGCGGCATCCGTCTTGCGATGCCGCCGCTTTTTCCTTTGGGAAAACCGCGGCATTTCACCGCGGTGAATGTATCCTGCCCTTCATGCGCGCAGCGGCTGACGCCATCAAACCGCAACAAACGCCTGCGCTTACAGCGTCATGCGCTCCACGACCGCATCGAGCAGGTTTTTGAACCCATGCCGGACGCGGTTGGCCGTCTGCGTGACCTCCTCGTGGTTGAGCGGCTGGTCGAGAATGCCCGCTGCCATGTTGGTGATGCAGCTGATGCCCAGCACCTTCATGCCGCCATGCCGCGCGACGATCACCTCCGGCACGGTGCTCATGCCCACCGCATCGGCGCCCAGCACGCGCAGCATGCGGATCTCCGCAGGCGTCTCATAGCACGGGCCCGTCATCTGTGCATACACGCCCTCGCGCAGCGTCATGCCCAGATCCTTGGCACAGGCGTGAGCCAGCGCGCGCAGCTCCTTGTCAAATGCGCAGCTCATGTCCGGGAAGCGCGGGCCGAATGCATCCAGATTCGCACCGATGAGCGGATTCTGCCCCGTGAGGCTGAACATGTCGCCGATCACCATCAAATCGCCCGGCTGATAACCCAGATTGATGCCGCCGCAGGCATTGGTGACAATCAGCGCCTTCACGCCGATGCGCTGCATCACGCGCACGGGGAGCGTGACGTCCTTCATGGTGTAGCCTTCGTAGTAGTGGAAGCGCCCCTGCATCATCACCACGCGCTTGCCGTGCAGCGTGCCACAGCACCACATGCCCGCATGGCCCGCCACCGTCGAGCGCGGAAAACCCGGAATCTCGCTGTAGGGAAGCCGCACAGCATCCGTCAGCGCCTGTGCATACTCGCCCAGCCCGCTGCCCAGGATGATGCCGATCTCCGCCGTGCCGCAGACCTCGAGCACCTTCTTTGCCGCGTCCTCGATTCGCTTCATTTCATCCATATTCGTATCCTCCCCGCCCGGCCGGGCGCATTGATCGTGTTTGATGGCGGACAAACAGCCGTCCTTCTCCCCGGCTTACAGCCGGATCTCGCTTAAAAACGACGTGCCCTTGAGCGTATGATCGACTCCAAAGAAATCAAGCACGGTCGCACTGACGTCCGCATAGGTATCGCGGGTGCCCAGGTTGACGCCCTTTCGCACCTTCCGGCCCCAGACGAGCAGCGGCGTGTGTTCGCGCGTGTGGTCCGTACCCGTGTGGCAGGGATCGCACCCATGATCCGCCGTGAGGATGAGCAGATCGTCATCCCCCATTCGCGCCTTCAGCTCGGGAATCTGCGCATCGAACGCCTCCAGTGCGGCAGCATAGCCCTGCACATCGCGGCGGTGGCCATAGACCATGTCAAAATCCACCAGGTTGACAAAGAGCAGCCCGTCAAAATCCTCTTCCATGGCTGCAAACGTAGCCTCCATGCACGCGGGATTGCCCGCCGCATGGTTGGATCGCGTGATGCCCTGATGGGCGAAGATATCCTCGATCTTACCCACGCCGTACACCGTGCGGCCGCTTTTCTCCAGTGCGCTGCACATCGTCTCCGGCGGCAGCGCGCTAAAGTCGCGCCGTGCGCCCGTGCGCTTGAATGCGCCCGCATGATCGCCCACGAACGGACGCGCGATGACGCGGCCCACCTCCAGATCGCCGGTAAGCATCTTTCTGGCGATCTCGCAATCCCGGTAGAGCTCCTCCAGCGGAACGATGGCCTCGTTCGCCGCAATCTGAAACACACTGTCGGCTGACGTATAGACGATCAGCTTGCCCGTCCGCATGTGCTCCTCGCCCAGCTCATCGAGAATCGCCGTGCCGGACGCAGGCTTATTGCCGAGGGTTCCCCGGCCCACAGCCTGCTCAAACCGGTCGATAAACGCCTGGGGGAACCCGTTGGGAAACGTTGGAAACGGCCTTGAAAGCTGCACGCCCGCAATCTCCCAGTGGCCGGTGGTCGTGTCCTTGCCGGCAGACACCTCGCGCATCTTGCCAAAACAGCCCTGCGGCGCAGCAACGGCGCCTGGGAAACTGGCCCCGTCGATATTGCCAAGCCCCAGCTCCATGAGATGAGGCAGTTTAGGCTGACAGGTTCGAATAATGTGCCCGAGCGTATCCGCGCCCGCGTCACCATATGCCGCCGCATCGTCGAGCGCACCGATGCCCACGCTGTCCAGCACGATCAGGATGGCTTTTCGATTCATAACGTTCCTCCGCTTGTTCCGCTTGACGCGCATGACGGCCAAGCATATTCTCGCTTTCTTTCCATTTCATTATACCGCAACGCATCCTGTTTTTCAATCGCGGATGCCGCTTCCCCCGAAGGCAAAAACCGCAGAGCACGACAATGGCCGCCGAGTACTCCATACAAGGAGGCTCGGCGGCCATAATGGTCTTGATGCGCTTTTTCACTCATGGGGATTGAAGCCCGAACGGCGCCTCAATTGGCAAAGCCATCGAAGCCTTAATCTGCATCCCTGTTCTTCCTTGCGCTTGGCTCTACGCGTCACGCCTGCATTGCAGGTTCACGCAAAACGCGCATCCGCTGCGCGAGCATCCCGATCATCTGCGCATTGGTCGGCTTTCCGCGGGTGGGGTCAATCGTATTGCCAAAGAAGCCGTACACATTATGAGCGCCCACCGCATCCATGGTGCTCTCCAGCGCATGCCGGATGAGCCGCTCCACGCTCTGTGGTGTCGTGTCATAGCGCGCGGCGATCGGCTGATACAGCCGCTCGCCGATCGCGCAAAGCCGCGTCTCGTCATCCCACACCAGCGCAGCCGCCCAGGACAGATAGGAAAACCCCCGCAGCGTTCGCTTCATGCCGATCTGCTCAAGCAGCCGCTCTGCACTCGCGCTGCCCGCACCCACGCGCGCCCAGTCCACCTGCGTGTCAAGCTCATGGAGCACCGCTTCAACCGCCTCGCGCAGCGGCTCGGCCTCCCACGGCACGCGCAAAAGCCGCTGCACGCCCCGCCGCCTGAACCCCTCTGCGGCAAAGGGCATCATGACGCCCCCGATCACGCGCGGCATTCGCTCCCCAAGCAGGGTATGCAGCCGGTCGATGACCCCCAGCCCATCCAGATGCGGCAACACCGAATCGACGACCAGCACATCCGGCACGGTGCGGCGCACGCTGTCGATCACCGCATCGCCATTGCTCACCACGCGCACAATGCACCGCCCGCTGGTTTCCAAATCGCACAGGACGCCCTGCACGGCGCGGCAATCCCGAATGGCAAAGAGAATATACCGCTTTCTCATGGTGTGCCTCACCGCCCTTCTGCTATCGTGTCTCACGTGGCCGCGGCAAGCCCGCCGCCGTCTTTGTGCCTTCACCGTCATGCCGCTTCGTCCGCGCCAAACAGCGCGTCGCTCTGCTCAAGCATCCACTCGATGTAC
>DVJV01000186.1 GCA_018716525.1 Candidatus Ventricola gallistercoris | reverse complement strand
CGGCGACATGTGCGGCGGATTCGGGCCTTGCCGCGCAAGGCTTCCTTGCGCCGTTTCCCGCCCGGGAGCCCCGCAGGGGCGAGAGGGAAACGGCGTTAACATTCGGAAAAGGACGCCGCAGGCGGACTTTTTCGACACACTGGGCCGCCGGCAGTTATTGCCGGCGGCCTTTGTGTGTCCCTGAACACCTCCGGCGGTAAGAGAGCTTGTTTTTTGCGCTTATTCCGGCATGATCCCCAAAATTTTTTTCTCCAGACAAGTTTTTTGATAGACCATGCAGACATTTCCCGGATATGTGGGTCTTAAGGGTGTATCGCGATACGGAAGAGACGAAAGGAAGGATGGACGTGGAAGGAAAGCGAGAACGCGATGCGCGTTTCGTGGAAGCCATCCGCCAAAACCGGGCTGGAATGTTTTGCGTTGCGCGCATGATGCTTCGGTCGGACAGCGACGCCGAGGAAGCCGTGGCGGATGCAACGGAGAAGGCCTATGCGCACCTGTATGCGCTGCGCAACTGGCAGTGTATCCGCCCGTGGCTCATGCGTATCACCATCAACGCCTGCCACAAAATCCTCAGACGGCGAAAAAGAGAGATTCCCTGCGACGATATCGGGGCGTTTGAACGAACGGCGCCGCCGCAAGCGGCAGAGGGTGTCTGGGCCTTTGTGGAGCGGCTGGAGCCGCTGTATAGCCTGCCCCTGACGATGTACTATGCGCAGGGCATGAAACTTGAGGAGATTGCCAAAGCGCTGCACGCCCCAAAGGGCACGGTTTCGGCACGCATGACGCGCGGAAAGCAAAAGCTCAGACGCATGATCGAGGAGGAAAGAGCATGAATAAGCATGAACTGGAAGAAAGACTTCATCATGAGCGGATCATCCTGCCGGAAGGATTTGACGGGCGTCAGGAAGCGGTTCTCTTTCGCGCCATGGCGCATAGACGCAGACCGGCTAAAAGAACCCTTGTGCTTGCGGCGGCGCTGGCGCTGCTGATGTGCGCGACGGCGCTTGCCGCAGACGGCCTGGGGCTGGCCTTCTTCTGGCGCGATGCTTCGCCGGAAGCAGAGGCGCTTGTGGAAAAGCACATTCCCCAGTCGGGCGGTCAGCTTGATGATGCGACGTTCACGGTCCGGGAAGCGGTTTTCGATGGGAACACATTGCAGGCTGTCGTGGTGGTGCAAAGCGCCCACGGAAAGCGCGCGGTGATGCAGGGCTATAACGGCAATGTCAGCGCGGATAGCGTGCTTGTGGATTGCGGCGTAGAGGGCAGCATCGAATGGGCGGATGAAGAGGATGGCACGCTGCTTTTGTACATCAGCCAAGCGGTTTCCTCTGAGGAGGCGCAGCTCAGTGTCGCATGGCCATGCAGTACAGCGCTGGCTAGTGCGGATGGTTCAAGGTGGGTAAGCCAGCAGTCGGGTGTGCTCCACTTCGAGGTGCCGCGCATTGAGGCGCAGACACTGAGGCTGTCTGCAATGGTCGATTGGAGCGGCCTTCTGACCGTGACGGATGTTGAAGTGGCCTACACGCCGCTGGGGATGGATCTGCAAATCCGCTATGTGCCTGGGGAAAGGCTGAAAAATGCGGTGCCTTCTTTCTATGTCGAACGGGAGGAGGATGCGGTCAATCATCGCGGGGGCGAAATCAGCCGCACGGGCAATGCGCAGGATGGCTATACCTTGCATGCCCGGTTTTGCACGCCAGACAGCTTGCCGCATACGCTGACGCTTGGTGTGCGCGGGATGGAAGAGAGGGTTTTGCTTGACTTTGACAGGCAGACCGCGACGCTGATTGCAAAGGAGGCAGAACAATGAAATACGGGTTGCTGCTGGCATGTGCCTTGCTGGCCAACGTGAACCTGGCCTCGGCTGAGGTGGTGAGTGCGCCCCTGCCGGACAGGCACATTCAAACGACGATTGAGCGCCAGGCGTATACGATCGCCGTGGATGCGGACATCTATGGGGAGACGATCGACAGCGCGCAGGCCTACCGGGTCACGACGCTGGATTGGGGCGAGAATCCGGAAGATGCGTTTGACCTTGCGCTGTGGTTTGATGAAACCGTGCCGCTTGCAAAAAAGAACTACGACAGCATCGCGTTTTTCCCTCAGGGGGAAGAGGATCAGATCCTTTGGCGCGATGAGGCGCGGTTCAGCCCCTATGCCATCACCTTTCAACGGGCTACTCATGCGCGACTTGAGTTTCCGTTTGAGCGCCTTGCTGTTGAAGGCATCACCGAATCGGTGGACGCGCAGCTGCTGGAGGGGTTCTCCTTTCAGCAGGCAGAGCAGGGGATCAGCCCGATTCTCGATGCGCTGGGCGTGACGATCCAGCGCGAACCGGTTTTCGTCTCCCGCATGACGCTGAATGACTGGGAAACGGAGACCGAGAAGAAGCTGGCATATGGCGTCGCGCCTGACGAATCCGTTATTGAGGACTGGACACAAGAGGATGAGAGCTGTCTGATCCACTACCGCCAGCTTTTCCATGGCCTGCCCATGATGGAGACGGACGAGCATATGCCCGGCATCGTAGAGTGGGAAACGCCCAAGACCCTGGTTTGCGCATTGTGGAGCCGCAGAGGGTTAGAGAAACTCGAGTTCCCCTTTGTCGTGGGAACGCAAAAGGCGCTGGGTGAACCGTTTGAGCCGATCACAGCGGATGAGGCGCTCGCTGCCTGCCAAGCTGCCGATATGAACCTGGGCGAGTGGCGCAAGCTGCACGTCTCGCGGATGGAACTGGGCTATGTGATGCTGGCCCGGAATATCGCCCAAACGGAAATTGAAGCGCGGCCCGCATGGCTGATTCGCATCTGGGGAGAAATCCTGGGCAATACGGAGAGCGTGGTGGCCGCGGTGGACGCGCAGACCGGCGAAATGCTGCTGAACCGATAACCTCATACAAGCTTTCCCCGCCTGGCAGGGCTTTGCCGGGCGGGGAAATGGCTTTGTATCCGGTTTTGGGGCTGTGCATTGCATGAGATTTTCGCAAGAAAAGAAGGTTTTTTTACATGACAGGAGAATTTTTTGCGATATACATCGTCTAATCTTATAGGAAGTATTCAGTCAAGCGAAAGGGGAGAAAACACATGGGAAAGCGGATGACAAAGCATCTGGCCGGTCTGGCGCTTTTGGTTCTTCTGGCGGGGCTTTGCGTGCCCGCGCTGGCAGGCAACACGCTGATGAACGTCTACATCGAAAAGGAGACGCTCAACGAGGAGGAAGCCGCCCAGAAGGCCATTTGCAGCAAGAATGGCGAGCTGCGGGTGACGCGCCAGTCGGTCTATCCCTGGGATGAAGAGGGAAGCCGTTGGTCGGTGTTTGTGGAGCTGGAGAACACATCCGACGGCCCGATCGTGATGGATGAAACGTGGCTGTACACCTGCAAGGCCGACAAGGAGACGACGGCCACGTGGCATTTTCCGCAGATCGACGGCGCGTTCTACCGCACGGCCGTGCGCTTTTACCCGGGCGAGCGGGTGATCCTGTATGCGGGATCGGAGCCTGTGTATGCGTCGCAGTCTGATGCGGATGGGCAGTATACGGAGGAGCAGGTCTGCGCGGAGGGGCTTGATCAGATCGCCGGAAAAATGCGTAGCGCCAAACTGCTGCGCGTGCGCATCAGCAGCCGGGATACTTCGATTTCCACCGCGTTCAACCCGGCCATGGACGAGATCTGCGTGCCGGTGCAGACCGATACGCTCATTGCGGATGGCAGGCTGACCTTGGTGGTGCAAAACGATCGGGATGAGCCGGCGGTGTATCGCACGCTTGGCGCTGTGCTCTGCGATGCGCAAGGGAACATCGTCGATGTGCTCAGGGAAGCGACGGTGACCTTGCAGCCGGGCGAGAGCCTGACGCTTGAAAAGGAGTTGCCACCCTATGTGACGGATGGTATGCTCGAGGGCGCACGGATTGAGCCCTATGGCTATATGCTCAGAAAGGATGTTGAGGCCCTGTAATTGCGCGGTTATGCGCCGAAAAGCAGGATAAAGGCGCATAAAAGCGCAAAAAAACGTTGACATGCCTTGAAAAATATGATAAAATAGCACCCGTGAATTGAAAAGTTCTGTGCCTAAGACAGCTGGATGGCCTGCTTCGTGCAGGCAGTAAAGGAGCAATCCGCCAGCCGAGGTGCGAGTGCGGTTGATCCCGTGAAAGCGGTTTTCTGCCCTTGCGCCCAGCGCAGGGGCTTTTCTTTTCCGAAACCTTTCGGGAAGGAGGAAAATGACCATGTCCAAGAATTTAGAAGCGAAGAAAGTCGTTGTTTCCGAAATCGAGGAGAAGATTGAGAAGGCGGAGTCCATCGTGATCGTCGAGTATAAGGCGCTCACCGTGGAGGCCATAACCGCGCTGCGCGCGAAGTGCCGTGCCGCCAACGTCGATTACTGCGTTCTGAAGAACACGCTGGTTAAGCGCGCTCTGGCGAACAAGGGCATCGCGATCGACGAGAAGCTCCTCGAGGGCCCCAACGCCTTCGTCTTCAGCAATGGCGATCCGGTGTCCGCTCCCAAGCTCATCAAGGAGTTCATCACCGCCGCCGAGAAGGACAAGAAGACGTCCCCGCTGACCATCAAGGCCGGCATCATGGACGGTGCTGTGCAGAGCGTGGAAGAGGTCAAGGCTCTGGCCGACATCCTGCCGCGCGATCAGCTCATCGCCAAGATCATGGGCTGCCTGAATTCTCAGGCTACGGCTCTGGCATACGTCATCAAGGCGATTGCCGACAAGAAGGCCGAGGCCGGCGAGCAGTAACTCACCAAAGACAGCCGGACAGACGGCATCATCCATTCCATCAAAATTATCAATATGGAGGTAAAACACCATGGAAATCAATGAGATCGTTTCCGCTATCGAAAGCCTGACCCTGATCCAGGCTTCTGAGCTCGTGAAGGCCCTCGAAGAGAAGTTCGGCGTTTCTGCTGCGGCTCCCGTTGCTGCTGCTGGCGCTGCTGCCCCGGCTGCTGCCGCTGCCGAGGAGAAGACCGAGTTCGACGTCGTGCTCACCGGCTTCGACGCTGCCAAGAAGGTCGCCATCATCAAGGCTGTCCGCGAGGTTGTTCCGGGCCTGGGCCTGAAGGAAGCCAAGGACATCGTCGAGGGCGCGCCCAAGACCCTGAAGGAGGGCGCTTCCAAGGAAGAGGCCGAGGCCATGAAGAAGAAGCTGACCGAAGCTGGCGCGACCGTCGAGGTCAAGTAATCTCTTTCCCGAGAGATCGGAACCGGTTCGCCTTGTGCGGGTGGTTCCTTGCAAACAGGCGGCAGGATGTTCCTGCCGCCTCAGTGTGTCGAAAAAGTCCGCCTACGGCGTCCTTTTCCGAGATTTACGCCGTTTCCCTCTCGCCCCCCATGGGGCTCCCGGGCGGGAAACGGCGCAAGGAAACCTTGCACAGCAAGGCTTCCGAATCC
>DVJV01000024.1 GCA_018716525.1 Candidatus Ventricola gallistercoris | reverse complement strand
TAAGGCAAGACAACGTCGAACACGACAAGGAGGTTCCTATGCGTAAAAAAGGATTGGCATTGCTCACCGCATGGCTTTTCATGCTCTGTCTTTCGGCCGGTTCGCTGGCGGCAGGCGTGACGCTGCGCACGTTCACCCCGTTTGCGGATGTGGATTTCGCCGCCCAAAGCTACATGGATCTGATCACCGCCTGGGAAACGCAGACCGGCAACATGGTCGAGGATTATTCCGGCCTGGTGGACGACATGTGGATGGAGCAGCTCAAGGGCATGATCGCCTCGGGCGAGGCCGATATCGTGGTGGTGCCCGTCGGCTCGGGGCTGACCTCCAGCGAGCTTTTGAGCGTGGAAGAGCTGCTTGCCGCCGCGCCGGACTGCGGCGCGCACAGCCTTGAGGCCATGGCCGAGGCCGACGGCGCCGTGCTGCTCACGCCGGTGCGCTTCAACTGGGAGGCGCTCTACGTCAACACGGATGTGCTCACCGAAAACGGCCTGACGACGCCCACCACCTTTGAAGAGCTGCTCGCCGTGTGCACGGCGCTCTCGCAAAAGGGCATCACCCCCATCGCCAACGCGCTGGGCGACTGGGCCGAGATCGTGCTCGACTGCACGGCGCTTTGGGGCGCTGAGGCCGGTCAGTACGGCCAGCAGGCTTCCCTTGATGGGGCATCCAGCGTGCTTGCCGCGCTGGTGCAGGCGGGCGCATTCGGCGCCGATCCGTTTGCCGGCACCGATGCCGACGCGCAGACGGCCTTCCTCACCGGCAAGGCCGCCATGCGCTTTGACTCCGACGGCCTGTCTCTGATGGTGCCCGCCGACAGGCAAAACAGCGTGACCGTCGCGCAGATCGCCGGAACCGACGGGCAGCCGCGCACCGCCATCGTGGGCGTGCCCAGCTTCGGCCTGGGCATCACGCGCGCCTGCTTTGAGGATGACGCGCGCCGGGAGGCCGCGCTCTCGCTTTTGAGCACCATGCTCAGCGATCAGGGCATGGCAAGCCTTTGCACAGGCGCGCAGGGCACGCTGGGGCAGAGCATCGCCGGCATGACCGCCTCCGCCACGCAGTGCACCGGCCTGCTCTACGACCTGAACCCCGACGGCTTTGACAGCTGGGCGCAGTCGGTGCTCGGCTCGCTCAAGGGGCTGTGAGCCGGAAAATAGGATTGCTTTTCCCCCCATCATGGAAAACACAACAACAGGAGGAGGATTCCCATGAAATGAAATGGCCTTTGGGCCCTGGCGGTTGCCCTTTTGCTCCTGGCCGTGGCTGGCACGGCCTGCGCGCAGACGGATGCTGTCCTTTACATCGGCACGCAGGATGCGGGCTTTGAGCAGTACGAAGTCACCCTGCCCGATGAGCTGACGGCGGATGCGCTGCTTGGCGCCATCGAGACGCTGACCGGCTGGAAGATGGATCTGCTCGAGCCCGTGACCTCCGGCAAGGGCGGCATGAGCGTGGGCTTTGGCCCGGAATCGGCGCTCTTCGTGGGCCCCGCCGAGCCGCAGACCGAAGGCTTTGAGGTGCTCGACGGCTATGAGCTGGCCCACACCCTGCTGGACAGCGTGAAAAAGACGCTGCAGATGAATTTCACCGCCGAGGGCGGCGATCCGGATGCGCTCTGCGTCTATTACTACATGCAGGACGATCAGCCGCTGACGATCGAGAGCATCGGCATGTCCTGGCCCATCGACGAGCCCTATCAGTGGCCCGACGCGCAGTGAGCCATTTCACAGCAAAAAACAGTCCCCAGGCGATAAGCCCGGGGACTCAGCGTGTCGAAAAAGTCCGCCTGCGGCGTCCTTTTCCGAGTGTTTGCACTGTTTCCCTCTCGGCTCTATGAGCCTCCCGGGCGGGAAACAGTGTAAGGAAACCTTGCCGCGCAAGGCTTCCGAATCCGCCGCACATGTCGCCGGATTCGGATTGCATTTGGAGGGCTGCGGCCCTCCAAACCTCCCGGAACGGTTTTTTGACAGCCTGAACAGTCCCCGAGCTTATCGCCCGGGGACTGTTTTTCGTATTTCTGTGCATCAGGCGTCCTGCGCGCCGCACAGCGCCTTGTGCTCATCGCTGCACTGGTAATGGCCGCATTCGCCGCACCGCTCATGCCCCGCCGTGCCATAGCAGGTGTAGTGCACGCCGCACGCCTTGTGCGGCACGTTCATCTTCTCCGGGCCCTTGCAGTTCGGGCAGGTGGTGCAGCACTTGCCGTTGCCGTGCGAGCCGTCGTTCTGGCACTGATAGCCGCCGCAGTAGCGGCACCAGGCGTGGTCGTCGCGGTCATACGTCTTGCCGTTCATGCGATACACGCACGGGCGGTGATTGGCGTTGCCGCAGGGCGTCTCATGCCCGCCCAGGCTTCTGTCGCACCACAGCTGGCCGCACATGCGGCAGGGTGTGTGCGCATTGGAGTGGGAGCACAGGTATTCATCGCCGCAGCCGCCCTGCGCCGGATCGCAGTAGTGGCGCGGGTCGCCCTGGCAGGTCATGTGCTGGGGCGTCGCGTTGCAGTATTTGCTCACCGGCTTGAACTGATGCCGGCGCGACTCGCACGCATAGTGGCCCTCCACCCCGCAGGCCGCCGGTTCATGCGTCTTTCCATCGCACAGGAAGTGGCCCTCGTATCCGCAGGGCGCGGCGTCGTGCGCCTGCCCGTCGCTCACGCAGTGGCGGTAGACCCCGCAGGCGGGCTTTTCATGCGTGAGCCCGTCGCACGCGCGGTGGCCCGAAGCCCTGCACGCCGCGCGCGCATGGTCAATCCCGTCGCACACGGCGTGGCCCGCCGTGCCGCACTCCGCCGCGGTGTGCCGGATGCCATCGCAGACAAAGTGCCCCTCCAGGGCGCAGGCTGCCGCGGTGTGCTTCTTGCCATCCGCCGTGCAATGGCCCGCGATGCCGCAGGCCGCCGGTTCATGCGCCTTCCCATCGCACACGAAGTGGCCCTCTGCCCCGCAGGCCGCCGGCGAATGGTCTTCGCCGTCGCAGTTGTAGTGCCGCCACCTGCCACATTCGGCGCGCTCGTGGTTGAGCCCGTCGCAGTTGTTGTGCCCGGTCACCCAGCAGGACTGCGGCCTGTTGTGATCCAGCCCGTCGCCCACGGTGTGCCCCGGCGTGCCGCACTCCGCCGCCCGCTGCGCCATTGCGCCCATGGGCACGATCACGCACAGGAGCAGGCACAGCGCCAGGATTTTCGCCTTTTTCACGGTGTTTTCCCCCTTCTGATTCTTGCTTTTTCTTCCTCGGTCTGCATTAAATATGCTCTGTTTTTATCATACATGGCGCGCCCGCGCTTGTCAATCGGCAGGCGCAAAAAAGCGCGCCGGAAACCGGCGCGCAATCGGAAAAGTCCGCCTGCGGCGTCCTTTCCCGAGATTTGCGCTGTTTTCCTCTCGCCCCTTCGGGTCTCCCGGGCGGGAAACAGCGTAAGGAAGCCTTGCTGCGCAAGGCCCCGAATCCGCCGCACATGTCGCCGGATTCGGATGATAATTGGAGGGCTGCGGCCCTCCAAACCACCCCAAAGGGTGTTTGTCCGCCTGCTTCATGCCGCTCACTTTTCCATGCCGATTTGCTGGGCCACCTTCTGGCCAAAGGGCGTGCCTGCCACGCCGCCCAGACCCGTCTCGCGCAGGGAGACATCCATCTTGTCGCCCACCTCGCGCATGGCGAGGATCACCTCATCCGGCGGCACCGCGGAGCGGATGCCCGCAAGCGCCATATCCGCGCTGGACATGGCGATCATCGCCCCTGCCGCGTTGCGCTTGACGCACGGCACCTCCACCAGCCCGGCTACGGGGTCGCACACCAGCCCCAGCAGGCTCTTGATGGCGATGGCCGCCGCATGGCACACCGCCTGCGCGCTGCCCCCGGCCAGATAGCACAGCGCCGCCGCGCCCATGGCGCTGGCCGTGCCGATCTCCGCCTGGCAGCCGCCCGCCGCGCCCGCAATGGAGGCCTTCGCGGCGATCACCTGGCCGACAGCCCCGGCGACGTACAGCGCGCGCACCATCGCCTCATCGGGCAGGGATTCGCGCTGCTGGTACGGCAGAAGCACCGCCGGCAGCACGCCGCAGCTGCCCGCCGTCGGCGCGGCGACGATGCACTTCATGCACGCGTTGCTCTCGCCCATCTCCAGCGCCAGCGCGATCACGCCGCCCGCATAATCCCCGCAAATGCTCTTGCCCTTTGCCACATATTCGCGCATCTTCGCGCCGTCTCCGCCCACCATGCCGCTGTGCGAGCGCAAGGCGGGGTCATAGCCCTCGCTTGCGCGGCGCATGGCCGCATACAGCGCGTGCATCCGCGCGAGCGATTCCTCCCGCGTCGTGCCGCGGTCCACGCAGTCCTCCTCCAGCACGACGTCGGAAAGATCGCGGTTTTCGCACCGCTCACAAAGCGCCTTCAGCGACTCAATGGCCATGATACCGCCTCCTCATGCTTCCTTCTCGCTGTCGATGAACGTCACCCGCGTGATGCCCTCGCTGCGCTCCAGCCAGGCGATGCCATCTTGCGGCACGGTCTTGTCCGTCTCGATGATCATCACCGCGTTTCCGCCCGGATGATCGCGGTAGAGCTGCATGGTGGCGATGTTCACGCCCTTGTGCGCGAGCATCCCGGTCACATCGCACACATGGCCGGGCTGGTCGCGGTTCTGCACGATCAGCGTCGGCAGGTCGCCGGAAAAATTGGCCCGCAGGCCGTTCATCTCCACCACCATGATGCGCCCGCCGCCCAGGGAGCAGGCCGTCATGCCCAGCGTCTTGCCGCTCTGCCCGGTCAGGTGAAGGTGCGCCGTGTTGGGGTGCTCCGCCGCCAGCCGCGAAAGCGTGAAGGCAAAATCGAGCCCCGCGCCGCGCGCCAGCTCAAAGCTCTGCGCGATGCGCTCGTCATCGGGCTGCATCCCCAGAAGGCCCGCGACCAACGCGCGGTCGGTGCCGTGCCCGCTGCCCGTCGCGGCAAAGGAGCCATACAGCGTGATGGCCGCGCGCGCGGGCGTCTCCCCCAGCAGCCTGCGCGCCGTGCGGCCGATGCGCACGGCCCCGGCCGTGTGCGAGCTGCTCGGGCCGACCATCACCGGCCCCAGGATATCAAACAGATTCATGGCGCTCCCCTTTTCAAAGCCGGGCATCCCCGGCAGATTTGCCTGTCCTTCCGGTAATCATAGCAGAAAACGCGCGCGGATTCAATCGCCAGCGCGCGCCTTGCGGCAATTTTACCCAATTTCCGAATCCAAAGCGATTCCCTCTATGAAAACGCGCGGCAATGCGTTACAATAGGATGGATCATACGCGGCAACGCTATGCCGCAACACACAGACGGGATGTGGACCATGTTTTCTTTGCTCGGCGGGGAAAGCCGCCATTTGATTGTGCTGGATCTGGAGTGGAACCAGAGCAGCTATACGCCCAACCACCGGATGCCGCACGAGATCATCGAGATCGGCGCATGCCGGGTGGACAGAGAGGGGCGCGTCGTCTCGCGCTTCAGCGAGCTGATCTGCCCCCGGCTCTACAAGCGGCTGGATAAGCACATCCGGCAGGTGACGGGCATCACCGAGGCCGAGCTGCAAAAGGGGCAGCCGTTTTCGGATGTATTCGGCGACTTCATCGCCTGGTGCGGCGACGACGCGCAGCTCGTCACCTGGGGGCGCGACGACTACCCCGTGCTCAAGCGGAACGCGGCGTTTTTCATGACGCCCATGCCCTTTGAGCCGCCGCTGGATGCGCAGCTGATCTTCGGCTTTTGCTGCCTGGGCTCGGCGCACCAGCAGATGAACCTGCACGCCGCGCTGGAAAAGATGGATGTGCACGTGGAGGTGCCCGCGCACCGCGCCGTGTACGACGCGCAGTGCACCGCCGCGCTGATGGGCGTGCTCGACGAGGCGCTTCGCGCGCTGGATGCGCCCCGGCGCGCGCAGCTTGACGCGGTGCTCGAGCGGGAGAAGCGCATTGCGGGATCGGCGCTCTTTTCGCGGCCCACCACGTACGTCTACCAGACCGATGCGCTGGCCGACCGCAAGCTGATGGCCCTCTCCTGCCCGTCGTGCGGGGCGCGCACCCCGTTTGACACCCCGTGGTTTGACAGCGGCCGCGAGCGGTACATGGCGCTTTCCGTCTGCCCCCGGCACGGCATGGTCTTCGGGCAGATGCACTTCAAGCGCGCCGCTTCGGGCGCGCTGATCATGCACCAGCGCACCTACCTGGCCAGCGACGAGGAGGTGTCCGACGTGCGCGAGCGCTACCGCCTCTATCAGATCACGCCGGTGCGCAAGCGCCACCACCGGCTCAACATGGAGGACGCCATCAAAAGAAGCGAGGAAGCCGGGGCCGGGCAGCCCCAATCCGAGCGCCAGCCCTCCTGATCTTCGCGCAGCAAAAAATCGCCCTCCCTGTATGGCACACAGGGGGGGCGCTTAGATTGTCAAAAAACCCTTCCGGGAGGTTTGGAGGGCCGAAGCCCTCCAAATGTAATCCGCATCCGGCAACATGTGCGGCGGATGCGCAAGCTTGCGCAGCAAGGTTTCCTTGCGCTGTTTCCCGCCCGGGAGCCCCACGGGGGCGAGAGGGAAACGGCGTAAATCTCGGAAAAGGACGCCGCAGGCGGACTTTTCCGACACACCGTGTGTCTGCCGCGGATTATTCGTTCTCGTCCGAAAGCGCGTCTTCGACGGCTTCCCAGATCTCCTCGTTCTCCTCGACCGTCTCTTCCTCGACGTCGAACACGTCTTCCTCGCCGTCGAGCACCAGGATGTCATCCTCGCGGGCGTTCTTGGCCTGCAGGATCATCTCCATCGTGTCCACATCCACGGCAAAGATGGTCTCGGAAGACCCCGCGTGCTCCTTGATGTAGCGCGCGACGGCCGCCGCCTGCTTGCGGTTCATTTTGAAGACGATCGCCCGGTGTTCGCTGCGGGTGATTTCCATATTCATTTCATCCATCGGAATCGCTCCTTTTCTGCCGGGCACATCTGCTGTGCGTCTGGCAAAATCAGCATATCATCCGCGCCGCGGGATGTCAAGCCCCGCCATGCATTCCCCGCCTCATAAAGGCTCAAAGGCGCATGACGCGCATCGCGTTGAGCACGCAGATGAGCGCCACGCCCACATCCGCGAACACCGCCGCCCACATGCCGGCCATGCCCACGGCCGCCAGCAGCAGCACGCCGGCCTTGATGCAAAGCGCGATGGCGATGTTCTGCCGCGCGATCTGGCGCACGCGCCGGGCCACGCTGAGCGTCTGCGGCAGGCGGTTCATTTCGTCGGTCATCAGCACGATATCCGCCGCCTCGATGGCCGCATCCGAGCCGAGCGCACCCATGGCGATGCCCACGTCCGCGCGGCTGAGCGCCGGCGCATCGTTGATGCCGTCGCCGACAAACACCGTGCCGCCCGTCCGGCAGATCTCCTCCAGGTGCGAGAGCTTTTCCCCGGGCAGCAGCTGCGCGTGCACCTCATCCACGCCCACTTCCCGCGCCACAAAGCGCGCCGGGCCCTCGCGGTCGCCCGTGAGCATGACCGTGCGCTCGATGCCCTGCTCGCGCAGGCCGCAAAGCGCCTCCTTCGCGCCCGGCTTCACCACGTCCGACAGGCACAGGCAGCCCACCGCCTGCCCATCCTGGGCGACATAGATGGCCGCCGTCTCCTCCTTTTCTTCCTGGCCGTCAAACGCGATGCCGTGTTCCGCCATCAGCGCCGCATTGCCCGCGAGGATCACCCCGCCATCCGGCGTTCTGGCCAGCACGCCGCGCCCGGCGATCTCCCGCTCCATCTTCGCCTGAACAGGCGCGATGCCCCGGCGCTTTGCCTCCGCGACGGCCGCCACCGCCAGCGGGTGGTTGCTGTCCGCCTCTGCCGCGGCGATGCGCGAGAGCACGTCTTCCTCCCGGAATCCGCGCTGCGCACGCACCGCCGTGACGCTGAACGCGCCCGTCGTCAGCGTGCCGGTCTTATCCAGCACGAACTGGCGCACGTGGCACAGCGCGTCGAGGCTGTCGCCGCCCTTGACCAGAATGCCGCGCCGCGCCGCCGCGCCGATGCCCGCAAAATAGCACAGCGGCACCGAGATCACCAGCGCGCACGGGCAGGAGGCCACCAGGAACGTGAGCGCGCGGTAGATCCACACGCGCCAATCGCCCAGCACCAGCGGGGGAACGACCGCCAGCAGCACCGCCAGGCCCACCACGATGGGCGTGTAGATGCGCGCAAACACGGTGATGAACCGCTCCACGGGCGCCTTGTGCTGCTGGGCATCCTCGACCATGGCCAGAATGCGGCTGACGGAGGACTCGCTCAGGCGTTTGGTCACGCGCGCCGTGATCACGCCGCTCTTGGCCACAAAGCCCGAGAGCACCGTGTCGCCCGGCTCTGCCGTGCGCTCCACGCTCTCGCCCGTCAGCGCCGAGGTATCCATATCCGATATGCCGGTGAGCACCACCGCATCCAGCGGCACGCGCTCGCCCGGGCGCACGCGGATCTCCTCGCCGATTTCCACTTGCGCGGGATCGACGCTGACAAACTCCCCGTTCCGCCGGACAAACGCCTCTTCGGGGTTGAGCGCCATCAGCGACCTGACGCGCTTGCGCGAGCGGCCCACGGCAAAGCTCTGGAAGCACTCGCCCACCTGATAAAACAGCATGACCGCGCAGCCCTCGAGCATCTCCCCGATGGCCATGGCCGCAAGCGAGGCGATCGCCATCAGGAAGTTTTCATCGAGCATGCTGCCCTTCGCAAGCGAGCGCACCGCGGAAAAGAGCACATCGTAGCCCGCCACGGCGTAGCACGCGAGCAGCAGCGCCGTGCGCGCCAGCGGCGGCACGGGCAGCAAAACGCCCGCCACAAACAGCGCCAGCGCCACGGCCAGCCGGGGCACTTCCCTGCGCGCGTCTTCGTCGTCGCCATGGTCATGCCCGCAGGAACAGGAAGCGCCGTGCTCATGCGCGCAGCAATCGCCGCCGCGGCTGTGCGCGCCGTCGTGGCCGCAGCAATCCCCATGGCCGTGCCCATGCTCCTTTTCGTGATCACAGCACGCGCCATGCGCATGGCCCTGCTTCCCGCCGCAGCACCCCTCATGGGCGTGAAGGCGATCCTCCGCCTGCTGCCCGCCCGCGACCTGCACACCGGAAACCTCAGATTTTCCCATTGTGAATGCGCCTCCTTGTCGTGATGATGACAATTCATCGTTTCAACATTTCATGTAACGATGAAATTATAGCGCCTCCGGGCCGTTCTGTCAACCCCCGTGCGCCACTTTTTCATGCGCCCGGCGCTTCGCGCCGCAAAACAAGGGGGACACCTCCGCACGCGACATGCGGCCGTGTCCCCCCTTCTGTTTTTTACGCTTGCACGCTGCGCGCGATCTTTGAAAGCTTCTCGCGGATCGGGATGCCCTGCGGGCAGGCCTCTTCGCACTTGCCGCACCGCCTGCACTGGTCGGCGCGCTCGGCGTCCTCCATCTCCTTCCACGCCTGCACCAGGTGCCTGCGGTTGCCGTACATGGCGTATTCGTTCATGATCCTGAAATTCTCCGGGATATCCACGCCGAACGGGCAGGGCATGCAGTAGCGGCACGCCGTGCAGCCCACGAACATGCGCGCGTGGATGGCCTCGCGCACCGCGTCGATCGTCTGCATCTCCACCTCGCCCAGCGGCTCCAGGTGCGAGAACGTGTTGAGATTATCCTGCACCTGCGCCTCGTCGGACATGCCCGAGAGGATGACCCGGCAGTTGGGCAGGCCCGCCACCCAGCGCATGGCCCACGAGGCGAGCGACCACTCCGGGTGCACGGCCTTCATCCGGGCGGCGATCTCATCGCTGAGCGTGGCCAGGCTTCCGCCCTTGACGGGCTCCATGACGATCACCGGCACGCCCATGCGCGTGGCCAGCTCATAGCCCTTCATGCCGGCCTGGATCTGCGTATCCATGTAGTTGAACTGGATCTGGCAAAAATCCCACTCCCGCGCGGTGAGCATGCGCTCGAACACCTCGTAGCTGTCGTGGAAGGAGAAGCCCAGGTGGCGGATGCGCCCCAGGCGCTGCTGCTCCTCCAGGAAGGAGACGATGCCCAGGTTCACGGCCTTCTCCCACCGCTCGGCATTCATGGCGTGCAGGAGGTAGAAGTCGAAATAATCGACTTGCAGCTTCTCAAACTGCCCTTCGTAGATCTCCTTGGCCTGCTCCAGCGAGTCGATGATGGCCATGGGCAGCTTTGTGGCCAGGTAGAACGTGTCGCGCGGATAGGCCTTCAGCGCCCGGCCGACAAACGCTTCGCTCGTGCGCTGGTGGTAAAAGTACGCCGTGTCGAAGTAATTGACCCCGCTGCGATAGGCCAGATCGAGCATCGCGCGCGCACGCGGCTCGTCAATCGCGCCCTCCGGGGTGGTCGGAAAGCGCATACAGCCAAACCCCAGCCGGGAAGGCCTTGCGCCGAGCTTCTCCATGCAGGTATATTCCATACGCTTCATCCTCCTGCGCCTGTGTGTGATGGTTTCATGATAGCACGCGCCGCAGGGTCTGTCAATGCGCGGGGCGGCGGGAGGGCTTTGCCACGCTCAGTCTATTTTAACCGCGCGAAGCGAAGTAGGGAGTTTGAGGGACATGGTCCCTCAAGCAGGCTTGGGCGGCAGCCCAACGTCTCCCCATCGCGAAGCCAAAAGCAAGAATCGCAGCGGAGCCGTAGGCGACTATTGCGATTCCGCTAAAGCCGCTTCAAACCGCGCGAAGAAAGTCCGGGGAACTCGCATAGTCGCGCCGCAAGCGGCGCTCCTTGCGATTCCCGGCGCTCCGCCGGGCTGTTTCGCCCACTGGGCGCGCCCGGCTCCGGCCCCCAAGCAGGTTTGGGCATCAAGCCCAACGTCTCCCCATTTCCATTCAAAAAAGTAGTCTCAGAGCAGGCTGCTAAGCAGCCTACGATTGAGACGGGGCTGATTCGCAAAGCATGAATTTAGCGTTACCGCAGGCGGATTTTTCCGGCACACGCTAAAAACCCTCCCCGTTTCCGGGGAGGGCCAGACTGTCAAAAAACCGTTCCGGGAGGTTTGGAGGGCCGCAGCCCTCCAAATGCAATCCGAATCCGGCGACATGTGCGGCGGATTCGGAAGCCTTGCGCAGCAAGGTTTCCTTGCGCCGTTTCC
>DVJV01000185.1 GCA_018716525.1 Candidatus Ventricola gallistercoris | reverse complement strand
CTGGATTGCCAGGAAGAAAGCGCATCCTGCGTGTCCATGAATCCATCCATATGGATGCCGCCCGTGATCAGAATCGGCAATGCCGCGGCCACAGCCCCGCGCAAAAACGCGCCCGTGCCCAGCAGGTCGCTCAGGCCGAGCCACAGCCACAGCGCAGCGCCGACCGCCACGCCGATCAGCGGGAAAAAGCACATCGCATAGCGCCGGTTTTCATCCGTCCACGCCACCTGCGGCATGGGGATTTTGGAATAGGTTGAAAACGCGATGCACAGCGCAGCAATCAGATGCATACAGGCTCCCCCTTCAGCCAGACGGGCACGGAAAAAACCACCTCGACCACCGCATCGGCCCGGCAGGCGATTTGCTGCGCCAGCGCGGCCAGGTGGCGAAGATAGTGCGTCGTGGTCTCGTCGTAGGCGATCCCGTCTGCAAACACATTGCCCGTGACGATCACCAGATCGCGGCAGCGGGCCATCAGCGCCTCCAGCGCGGGCGGTATCCTCGCGATGTCGCCGCCGAACAGCTCCCCCGCAACCCAGTTGGGCAAATCCTCCAGCAGCACCGACGCGCCTTGCGGCAGCGCCGCTACGTCGAGGCCCCGCGGGCATTCCAGCGTTTCAAACCCCTTGTCTGCGCGCATCGCCCGGTGGCGCGCCACCCGCCTTTGGGATTCTGCATCCCGCGCCTCCATGGTGGCCAGGTACATGCGCCTTTCGCCGCCCAGCGCCACGAGCAGGTCTTCGGCAAAGGCCGACTTGCCGCTCCCGCTTCCGCCCGTCACCAGTGCGATCACTTCGTTCCCTCCTGCGGCGTATAGGCCGCCATGCCGAGCTGATCAAACGTGTGCACGCCGCCGTACACCGCCAGCGCCATATCCAGCAGGGGCATGAGCGCCACCGCGCCGGTGCCTTCGCCCAGCGCCAGGCCGCCCTTGATGATGGCCGGCAGCCCCAGCTCCTTGAGCGCCAGGCTCGCGGCAGGCTCGCGGCTCTCGTGCGATGCCAAAAGCGCCTCGCATACCTGCGGGCATAGACGGAAGGCCAAAAGCGCCGCCACGGAGCTGATCAGCCCGTCGAGAATCACCGGCAGGCCGCACGCCATGCCGCCCAGGCACGCGCCCATCATGCCCGCGATGTCAAAGCCGCCCACCTTGGCAAGCACGTCAAGCGGGCCGGCGGCATCGGGCCGGTTCACCGCCAGCGCCTGCCGGATCACCGCCGTCTTGCGGGCAAGGCCCGCGTCGCTCAGCCCCGCCCCCCGGCCGGTCCATTCGCCCGGATCGCGGCCCGTCAGCGCGCACAGGCACGCGGTGGCCGCGGTCGTATTGCCAATGCCCATCTCGCCCACGGCCATCAGGCGGTAGCCTTTCTCCTTCATCCGCGCGGCCATGTCCATGCCCGCCTGCACGGCGGATTCCGCCTGTGCGCGGGTCATCGCCGGGCCAAGCGAAAAATCCGCCGTGCCCCGCCCCTGGCTCTTTGCGATCATCCCGGGGTGATCCACGGGTATGGCCATGCCCATGTCCACCGCAAAGACATCGGCATGGGCCACACCGGCCATCAGGTTCACGTTGGCCGTTCCCTCGGCGATGGAGCGCGCCACAAGCGACGTGACCTCCTGCCCCGACTGGCTCACCCCGCGCGCCACCACGCCGTGATCCGCGCAGAAGATCACCGCGCACCGCGGGGCAAGCGACACATCCGCCGTGCCCTGCACGCCCGCGATTTTGACAACCGCATCCTCCAGCAGGCCCAGGGAATGCAGCGGCTTGGCCACCGCATCCCAGCGGCGGCACGCCTCATCCATGGCCTGACGGTCTGCTCCTTTACACGACAGATTCAGCATATGCATTCCTCCAAAGCGGCCTTTATTTCACCGTAATGTGTGCGCAAATCCGCCATCGCAGCGCCGCTTCACGCGCACCGCGCCCAAAGGAATACGCCCAGCACCAAAGCCAGCATCAGAAGGCTCGCCGCATACATCATGCGATTCACCCTGCGGATGTCGGCGCTCTCCGGCGCGCGGTCATCGTCTCCAATGGTCGGTTTTTCCACCGGCTTGCCGAAGTACAGATGCGTTCCCCCCAGCCGGATGTGCAGCGCCCCGGCCGCCGCGGCCTCGCTCCAGGCGCAGTTGGGGCTCAGGTGGTTGGCGTGATCGCGCCGCACGATGCAAAGCGCATGGCGGCCGTCCAGCCCGCAAAGCGCGGCGCCCAGGCACAGCAGCAGCGCCGTGAGCCGGGCGGGAAGGTAATTGAGCACGTCGTCCAATCGCGCGCTGCTCCAGCCGATGTCGCGGTAGCGCTCGTCCCGGTAGCCCACCATGGAATCCAGCGTCGAGGCGGCCTTAAAGCCCCACAGCAGCACCGGCCCCCCCAGCAGCCCATACACCATGGGCGAGATGACGCCGTCCGTCGTGTTCTCCGCGACGGTCTCCACCGTGGCGCAGATGATCTCCCGCCCGGTGAGCTGCGACGTATCCCGCCCCACGATGCGCGCCACCTGTGTGCGCCCCGCAGAAAGCCCCCGGCCCAGGGCCTTTTCCACGCCCGCGGCCTCCGTGGCCAGGCTGCGCGCGGCCAGGCCCAGCCAGTCGAGCACCGCCATGACAAAAAGGCGCGCGCCCCTTCCCCACAGCGATGCCACGCTCACCAGCGCAAAGGCGCACGCCATGCTCAGCAGCACCGTGGAGAGCGTAAGCCACACGGCTTTGCGCCGCAGATGGCCGCCGCCCCGGCGCAGCCGCGCTTCGCACCAGGCGATATACCGCCCGATCAGGCACACCGGGTGCGTCAGCCAGGCCGGGTCGCCCAAGAGCAGGTCAAGCCCGTATCCCAGCGCCAGCGCCAGCGCAAAATCCGCCATTGTTTCATCCTCCCCATGCCGCGCCGCCCGCTTGCGCGGCGTGTCGGAAAAATCCGCCTGCGGCGTCCTCTCCCGAGTATTTGCGCATCAAGGCTTCCGCTCAGATCTCCCCGCGCAGAATCGCGTACACCGCGCGCATATCCACGCTGTCCCGCACAACCTGCGCGATGCGGTCAAACTCCTGCTCGCGAAACTGCTCCATCGTCAGGCAGGGCGCGTCCTCCGCCCGGCTGCCCAGCAGGTACGCGGTGATCGCGCGCAGAAGCTGCCCGCCGTCAAACAGACCGTGCAGATAGGTGCCCAGCACGTTGCCCTGCCGGTTCATGACGCCATCCGTCTTTCCGCCGATGGCAAGCCACGGCACGCAATCCGGGCCATAGGTATTGCGCCCCGCGTGAATCTCGTATCCATCGAGCGACGCGCCCGCTAGCGTAGCCAAAAAGCCCTGCGTGGGCAGAATCGTACCCACCGATTGCGCGGTGCGCTTGTGCGATTCAAAGGTGACCTCCATGTCAAGCAGCCCCAGCCCCTCCGCCTGCGGCACGCCCGACTCTGTGCCCAGCGGATCGCAAAGCCGCCTGCCCAGCATCTGATAGCCGCCGCACACGCCGATGACCGGCCTGCCCCGCTGCGCGTGGCGCACAATGGGCGCATCCAGCCCGCGGCTGCGCAGGTCGAGCAAGTCTTCAATGGTGTTTTTCGTGCCGGGCAGGATGATCACATCCGCGCCTTCCAGATCGCGCGGCGTGCGCGCATAGCGCACCGTGACCCCGCTTGAAAGCGACAGGGCCTGAAAATCCGTAAAATTGGAGATGTGCGCGAGCTGGACCACCGCCACGGTGATCTCGCCGCGCCCCCGGACCTGCTCAAAGCGGCTGGTGACGCTATCCTCATCCTCCAGCTCCACATCCATGAACGGCACCACGCCCAGCACCGGCACGTGGATGCGCTCCTCCAGCATCCGCAGGCCCGGCTCCAGGATGCGGATATCCCCGCGGAACTTGTTGATGATCACACCCTTCACCCGCGCGCGCTCATGCTCTTCCAGCAGCATCACGGTGCCCAGCAGCGCGGCAAACACGCCGCCCGGGTTGATATCCCCCACCAGGATGACCGGCGCATCGGCCATCTCGGCCATGGCCATGTTCACGATATCCCCCTCGCGCAGGTTGATCTCCGCGGGGCTGCCCGCCCCCTCGATGACCACCGCATCCACCGTACGCTCGAGCGCATCGTACGTCTGCCTGATCATCTGCTGCAGCGCCGGTTTGCGCTCGTGGTACGCCATCGCGGACATCGTGCCCACCGCGCGCCCATTGACCACCACCTGGGAGCGGCGGTCCCCCGTGGGCTTGAGCAGCACCGGGTTCATGCGCACATCCGGTTCCAGGCCAGCCGCCTGCGCCTGCATGACCTGCGCGCGGCCCATCTCAAGCCCCTCGCGCGTCACGTAGGAGTTGAGCGCCATATTCTGCGCCTTGAAGGGCGCCACGCGCAGGCCGTCCTGCTTCATGATGCGCAGCAGCGCCGCGCACAGCACGCTCTTGCCCACAGAGGACCCCGTGCCCTGGAGCATCAGCGATTTTCCACGCATACCCTTTCCCTCCATCGCCCGGTCAGTCTTCCGGGAAAAGCAAATTCACCAGGCGCTCGTTTTCCGCCTCGCGCTTGACGGCCAGGCGCAGCACATGGTCCGGCAGGCCAAAGGATGCGCAGGTGCGCACCAGCACGCCCTGGCGCTTGAGACGCGCCACATCCTGCGTCATATCCCGGTGAAAATCCACCAGCAGAAAGTTGGCGCGCGAAGGCGTAACCTGCGCGCCGCGGGCCTCAAGCTGCGATGCAAAGCGCTCCCGGCGCTGCGCGTTGCGCCGCACGTCTTCCTCCATCTGCGCGCGGTGCGCGGGCAGCGCCGCGCACACCGCCACGGCCAGCATGTTCAGCGGCCAGGGCAGCATGCGCTCAGCAAGCCGAGCGATGACCTCCGGCACGGCGAGCACGTATCCCAGCCGCACGCCGGGGATGCACAGCGTCTTGGTCAGCGACCCGACCACGACCAGCCCCGGCCGCAGGCTGTGGCGCAGCGAACACGCCGGGCAGAAATCCACAAACGCCTCATCCGCCAGCAGCGTGGCCCCGCACGACGCGGCCCGCTCGTGCAGCGCCAGCATCTGCTCGATTTCCAGCGCCTCGCCGGTGGGGTTGTTGGGGTTGCAGCGCACCAGCGTGTCGCCCGGCTTCAGCTCCTGCGCATCCTCCGCCACCGCGCGGCCGCGCACATGAGCCCGCTCGGCGTACTCGCCAAACGTGGGCGGATGCAGCAGCACCCACCCTGCGCTCAGCGACAGCGCCAGATCGATCGCCGCCGCGCCTCCGGCGGTGGGCAGCACGCACGCCGGGGATACGCCCAGATACGCCGCCAGCCCTTCCCGCGCCTGCGTGAGCGCCCGGTCCGGGTAAAAGCGCGCATCGGTCAGCGCGTCGCGCATCGTGTCCATGACCCAATCCGGCGGGCCTTCCGGCCGCAGATTCGCGGAGAAATCGAGCCAGCGGTCCGGCTGTCCGCCTTCCCACACATTGCCGCCGTGTTTCATGCAAAGAGCCTCCTGATCCATTCGGGATGCGAAAGAAAGTGCAAATGCGTGAACGCGCCCAGCGTTCTGCCCGCCTGGCAGCCGTCCTGCCACGTGCGCCCGGGATCGGCCGCCCGGCTCACCGTATACACCCACGCGGCTTCCCCCTCAGGCTCTGCCACCGCGTGGTGAAACTCGTGGGCCGGTATGGTCAGCCCCGACGCATCGCGCACGGTGACATACCCAAAGCGCTGCAAGCGCTCCGTCATGCGGCAGACAAGCGGCAGGCGGCCCGCCATTTCATGCGCCCCGATGCGCTTTGACAGGTACATCATGCCGCCGCACTCGCCATAGCAGGGGATATCCGGCGCCTGAGATACAGAAGCGCGCATGGCGGTGTTAGCGGCCAGTTCCCCGGCAAACACCTCCGGGAAGCCGCCGCCAAAGTACAGGGCGTCAAGCCCGTCGGGCAGGCGCGCATCGCGCATCGGAGAAAAGAAGGCGAGCTCCGCCCCCGCGCGCGCAAGCAAATCCAGATTGGCCTGGTAGTAAAAGCTGAACGCCTCATCCCGCGCGACGCCCAGGCGGAAGGGCCGCATCCTGGGAACCGGGGGCGCTTCATAGGAAAGGGCGGGTGCCTGCGCGGCCAGGCTCAAAAGCAGCGGCAGATCCAGCGTCTGCTGCGCGGCGCGCGCGGCCTCTTCCACGCGCGCGGCCACATCCGGCACCTCCTGTGCGGGCACAAGGCCCAGATGGCGGCTTTTGAGCGCCAGAGCCGGATTCTTTTGCAGGTAGCCCACACAGGGCAGCCCCGTGTGCAGGGCCACCGCCTCGCGCACGAGCGCGTAGTGATGCGCGCCGGACACCCGGTTGACCAGCACCGCCGAAAGGCGGCTGTCCGGCACGAGCGTCTGAAACCCCTTCACCTGCGCCGCCACGCTCGCCGCGCCGCCGGAGGCATCCACCACCAGCACGGCGGGCGTCTGCGTCAGGCGCGAAAGCTCCCAGGTGGAGCAGCGCATGGAGGCGGCATCCAGCCCATCGTAATAGCCCATGACCCCCTCGATGACGCCCACGTCCGCATCCTGATCGAGCAGAAAGCGGATCGCATCCTCCGTCATCAGGAATGTATCCAGGTTGTGCGAGGGGCGGCCGCAGATGGCCGCATGAAACGTGGGGTCGATGTAATCCGGCCCGGTCTTAAACGGCGCCACGCGCAGCCCGCGCTGGCGCAGCGCCGCCATGAGGATCAGCGAAGCGGTCGTCTTGCCGCACCCGCTGCCCGTGCCCGCAATCAGGATGCGCTTCATCACCACTCCACTCCCTTGCGCGCCGTGAGGCCCTCCGTCTGGTAGGGGTGCTTCTGCGCGGTGATCACGCTCACATAGTCCGCGCGCGTTTGCAGCCATTCCGGCGCCGTGCGCCCCGTGACCACCGTTTCGCCCGACAAAAGCGCCGCATCCAGCAGCACCCGGGCGGTCTGCTCATCCACCATGTCCAATGTCAGCGCCATGGCCAGCTCGTCGAGCACGATCAATTCCGGTTTCATGGCGGCGATGGCCTGTGTCAGCGCCTGCGCCTGGCCCGTCTGGCCCGCGCGCGCTTCCTCCTTCTGCTGCGGCGTCATGCGGAAGACGAACGTCTTCACCGGCTCGCCCGGCCACAGCGTCGCATTTTCAAACCGCTTGAAGGCCTGCAGCTCGCCCGACCGGCCATCCTTGAGAAACTGCGCGATCAGCACCCGCTCGCCGTGGCCCAGCGCCCGGAATGCCAGGCCCATGGCGGCGGTCGTCTTGCCCTTGCCCGTTCCGGTGTACAGGTGCAATTTGCGGATATCGTTCATGGCTCGTTCCTCCTGATCTCCATGCCTTTTTCCAGCGCCCGGCGCAGCAGCGCGCCGCACGCCCGGTTCCCCTCCAAAATGGGCACGCCGCTGTGGATCAGCGTCTTGCAGGCATCGAGCGCCTCCAGCGCCGCCTGCGTCACGCGCGCATCTTCGCTCGTGAAGGCCGGCTGCACAAACACACGCGTAGCCAGCGGCCGGGCAACGGCGTAATCCATATCGTTGTCAAAGAGCACGCCCGCGTAAAAGGGGATGCGCCTGCGCTGCAGCTGCCTGAACACGGGAATGCCGCATCCCCCGCCGCACAGCACAAACGTGTCGGGCGTACCCTGCGGCTTGCCCAGCTCGACGCTGCCAAAGCGCACGTCATAGCTGCCGTGCTCGATGCCGTACAACGCGCCGATGATCTGCGGAGTAAAGATCTCCTCCGGCGTGCCCAAATGGGTGATCCGGTCGCCCTGCACGCACATGACCCGGTCGGAGACCTTTGCCGCCAGGTCGATCTCGTGCAAAGAGAGAATGACCGTCATACCCTTTTCCCGCGCCATCTCAAGCAGAATATTCAGCAGCTCGATCTTGTGGCGGATATCCAGAAACGACGTCGGCTCGTCGAGCACGATGATCTCCGGTTCCTGGCACAGGGCGCGCGCCAGCATGATGCGCTGGCGCTGGCCGTCGCTCACGCAGGCAAACGGCCTGTCTGCCAGGTCCCCCGCCCGCACGCAGTCAAGGCAGCGGCAGATGACGGCGTGATCCGCCGCCGTGAGCGTGCCCAGGTGGCCCGTGTAGGGGTAGCGCCCCGTGGCCACGACATCGTAGCAGGTCATCATCTCCGGGCGGATGCGCTCGGTGAGCACCACGGCCAGGCGGCGGGCGATCTGCCGGGGCGAAAGGCCGCAAAGCGCGTCGTTTTCCAGGTAGACCGTGCCCGCGATGGGCGCAAGGTGGCGCGTCAGGCTTTTGAGAATGGTGGACTTGCCCGCGCCGTTGGGGCCGATGAGCGAGAGAATCTCGCCGCGGCGCAGCGAGAGCGTGATCTCGCGAATGAGCGGCTGGCCGTCGTAGCCCACGGTCAGCCCCTGGGTGGAAAGCGTATGCGTCATATTCCTGTTACCTCGGACGCTTGAGCATCAGGGCGATGACCACCGGCGCGCCGAATACGGCCGTGACCGTGCTGATGGCCAGTTCGGTGGGGGAAAACGCCGTGCGGGCGATCAAATCGCAGGCCATGCAAAACACGCCGCCCATCAAAAAGCAGCCGGGAATGATCACAAGCGGCCTGGCCGTGCCAAAGAGCTGCTTGGTGATGTGCGGCACGGCGATGCCCACAAAGGAGATCGGCCCGCACAGCGCCGTGACGCAGGCGGAAAGCACGCTGCTGAGCACGATGAGCACCGCGCGGAAGCGGCGCACATCCACACCCATGCTCAGGGCATAGTCCTCGCCGAGCTGATAGGCGCCGATGGGCTTGGAGAGCAGGAAGGCCGCCGCCAGCGCGGCGAATATGACCGCGCTGGCGAGGCTCAGGTGATCCCAGGAGACGGCGGAAAAGCTGCCCATGCTCCAGGATTGCAGGTTGGCCACGTCGGCATCCTGCGCAAAGGTGACGACAAAATCCGTCGCCGCCGTGAAGATGTTGCCCACCATGATGCCCACGACCAGCAGCATGGCCATGCCGCTGACCCGGCGGGAAAACAGCAGCACCAGCCCCGTGCAGAGCATGGAGCCCGCAAAGGAGGCGAGCATCAGCACGGCAAAGGGCACGGACGGCAAAAACCGCAAGCCAAAGACCAGGGTCAGCCCCACAAACAGGCGCGCCCCGGAGGAAATGCCCAGCACATAGGGCCCCGAAATGGGGTTGCGGAAGAAGGTCTGGAGCAAAAAACCCGACACGGAGAGCGCCCCGCCCAAAATGGCCGCGGCGAGCAGCCGCGGCAGGCGGATCTTCCAGATGACGTTGCCCGCCGGGGTGCCGTCTGCGCCGCCCGCAAGCACGATGCGCAGCACGTCCCCCGGGGTGATGGCGAGGCTGCCGATGCACGCGTTCATGGCCATCAGCAGCAAAAACGCCGCAACCAGCAGGGCAAACGCCGCCGCCGTCCGCCTTCCTGCATTCCTCATTGCAGGCGGAAGAGGTAGGTCAGGTCATCCTGCCCATCCAGCGCGCTGCGAATATCCACGATCATGCTGCCGATGGTGTCGGAGATCTGGAAAAACTCCGGCGACGTGCAGTACACCTGCCCTTCCTTGACCGCCTTGAACTCGCTGAGCATCTCGCCGCGCGCCAGCAGGTCCGAAAGCGTCTGCGGCCTGCCGCCCATGCTAAAGACGTAGATGATCACGTCCGCTTCGCCCGCGCTGGCGTAAAACTGCTCCATCTCCATCTTCTGCGTGCCCGACTTCTCCGCATTCATATCGGCGAGCACGTATTCGCCGCCCGCCAGCTCCACCATGCGGGCCATGTAGTCCCCGCCGTTGCGCGCGTACAGCGAGCCGCTCGACGTGATGTAGAACACCGCCACCGTCTTGCCGGTCTCATCATCCGGCAGGGCCTCCACCTGCTCCTTCTGCACGGCATACACCGCGTCGGCCTGCTCCTGACAGCCCAGCAGCGCGCCAAACAGGCGGACCCATTCCACGCGCGCCAGCGGATGCCCCTCGTAGTTGGATGCATCCAGCAGATAGGGAATGCCCAGCTCCGTCAGCTTCTGCGCCACATCCGGCACGCTCAGCAGCATCGAGGAAAACACCGCCAGCGGCGGCTGCTTTGCGGCGAGCACCTCAAAATCCAGCGCGTCATACTCGCCCACATAGGCGAGCGCGCCGTCGTCCATGGCCTGCTGCACCTCGGGAATGCACCAATCCTCCCGCTGCGTCGTGGTCAGCGCAACCGCGTCGAGCGCGCCCGCCGCGTTGATGAGCGATGTCGCCGGGTTCGAGGACACCAGCAGCCCGCTCAGCGGCAGCTTGAGCACGGCCACATCGCTATCCAGGTTTTCGGGCACCTGCGCGCCTTCCGGCACCGTCAGAAAGCGCGACTCGCCGCCCTGGTTATCCAGCACGGTGATGAGCTGGTAGCCGCCCTCGCAATAGGCCAGGGTAAAGTGCTCGGCATAGTCAAGCTCCATCATGCCCGTGACCGCGGGCATATCCGCCAGCGCGACGGGGACAACGGCCAGAAGCACAGCGGCCAGAAGGCCAAAAATCATTCGTTTCATGAAAGTCTCTCTCTCCTCCATCGTTATCACAGGGGGTTTCATCCAGCCTGCGCGCTCACGCTTGCGGTCTTTCCCCAAGCCACAAAAAAACCTCTCTTCCTCCGGCAGGGCACGGACGCGCGCTACGGCTTTGCTTTGTCCATCATCGCATGATTCCAAAGAAGCCGTATGCCCTTCCGCCTTCAGCCGGACTGAAAAGAGGTGCAAACATACCGCCTTGTCAGAAACAAGATTTGTGACCCGCAAATCTGAGATTCAACGCACGGGCAGGTCTCCTGGCTCCCTTCTTTGCGCCGCCCCTCTTCCCGGCAGGATCGTTTCCCCTGCCAGTGATGCTCAGGCGGCGCTCCGGTTCACAGTGACGGCATCGCTCCGGATTTTCACCGGATTCCCTTTTCACCCATTCTGCAAATGGACACCCGCGCGCTACAAAGCGCCGTATTTCATTTTTCCTTGCCTGCAAAGGCGCATGGTGATTTGTTCGCCTTTAGAATGATTATAGCATCGCGCCTTGTTTCCTGTCAACCGGCGGCGGACGCAAGTGGAAACCTGACCCATAACCCGATCGCCCAGCTTGTGGGCGTGCGCCGGGAAACCATCATGCGGCTGGAAAAGGCGCAGTACAACCCTTCCCTCAAGCTGGCCGTCGATCTCTCCCGGGC
Source organism: Candidatus Ventricola gallistercoris (assembly GCA_018716525.1). GTDB lineage: Bacteria > Bacillota > Clostridia > Christensenellales > Aristaeellaceae > Ventricola > Ventricola gallistercoris. The sequence continues at coordinate 13,147 of DVJV01000185.1, read as the reverse complement.
GGTCGGCGCGCCCATCGAGGCGCTGTTTCTCTTCCCCTGATGCGGCGGCCGGGGCCGCCCTTGTCAGCGCCGCGTGTGCATCGCCTGCGTGCGCCGGTAAAACGCGCGGAAAAGCACCGGCGTCACCGCGGCCCCCACGGCGATGGCCGCCACGAGCTGCACAGCCTTGAGCCCCGCGGAGGCGGCCTCCATGCCGTTGTTTTCCACCAGGGCGAGCATCGCGCTGTAAATCGTGTATCCGGGCACGAGCGGCACCAGCGCGCTGAGCAAAAACGTGGTGGACGGCAGGCGCATGACGCGGGCCGAGATCTCGCAAAGCGACGAGATGACCACCGTGGCCAGAAAATAGCTGAAGATCGCGCTGCATCCGGCGGCATCCACAAGCAGATAGACCACATACCCGGCCACCGCGATCAGCGACGCGGGAATCGCCGTCTGCCGCGGCGCATGGAGCAGATAGGTGTAGGAAAACGTGCCGCCAAACGCGCCCACGATGCCCACCAGCAGTTTGTGCATCACAGCAGCAGCCCTCCCATCATGGTCACGAGCTTGAGCCCGGTGTACACACCCAGCGCCACCGACGTCGCCAGCAGCAGCGCCTCCAGCGCGCGCGCCATGCCCGAGACGAGATCGCCATACATGGTATCGCGCACGGCGGTGGTCATCAAAAGCCCCGAGAGCAGCGGCATGATGCCGCCGATGATCGCCGCATTGACGCTGCCATAAGGGATCAGCTCGGCAAAGAGCTGCGCGAGCATCGCGGTGAGCAGGCCGCCCGCAAAATTGCCAAAGAGCACGCCCATCTCGGTCTTGATAAACAGCGGCTGCACCGCCTGCACGATCAGCCCGATCAAAAACGCCACGCCGAATGTGGAGGCATCGCCGCCAAAGAGCAGGCTGAAGGACGCCGCCGCCACCGCATAGGCCAGGATCATGGCATGCTGCGACGTGCAGGGGCTGTGCTGGATCTTTTCAAGCTCCAGCGCGGCTTCCTGGGCGCTCATCTGCTCGTGTTCCACGCGGCGGGAGACCTCGTTGACCTGCGCGATCCGCCCCAGGTTGGTGCCGCGCCTGCTGATGCGCCGCACCCGCGTGCTGCCATCCACCTCGATAAAGATGGATGTGGGAAACGCCGTGATGTTGGCATGGGCGAGCCCCAGGCCCGCCGCCATGCGCCGCACCGTCTCCTCGACGCGGTAGGTTTCGCTGCCGTTTTCAAGCATCAGCTGCGCGGCGATGCACAGCAGCTCGATCTGATCCAGGGTAGAATCCATCGTTCTCTCTCCCATGGCGGCGCCCCGCAACGGTGCGCCGCCTTTTGTCGTCCGCGCGCCTGAGCGCGGCGCGGAATATGCGCCTGATTATACCCGCGCCGGGCAGGCTTGTCAATGCGCCTCACAGGCTGCCGGTGAGCACGCCGACACACAGCCCCGCCACGCCGCAAAGCGACATGACGAGGATCGGGTTCCACTTGAGCCGCCGCAGGATCACCAGCGCCGCGGCAAACAGCCCCAGGCGCACCCAGCCCACATTGGCCAGGCTCACAGCCTGCCCGGCAAACACGACCGTCTGCAGGATGGAAAGCCCGGCCGAGGCAATCAGCGCGACGACGGCAGGCCGCAGGCTGGCAAGCACGCTCTGCATCGCATCCAGGCGGCGGTAGCGGGTGTAAAGGAAGGAAAGCAGCGACACGATCAGCAGCGAGGGCAGAATGCACCCCACCGTCGCGGCAAACATGCCGGGAATGCCCGCCACGCGGATGCCCACAAACGTGGCCGAATTGATGGCGATGGGCCCGGGCGTCATCTCGGCGATGGTGACCAGGTCCGTGAACTCGTGCATGGTCAACCACGCATGCCGGGTGACGGTCTCGCTCTGGATCAGCGGAATGGCGGCATACCCGCCGCCGATGCTCAAAAGGCCCACCTGCACAAAGCTCAAAAACAGCTCAAAGATCTTCATGCCTTGTGCCCTCCCTGCCTGCGTGCCAGCGCCATGACCACGCCCACACACGCCGCGCCAAGGATGATGTACACCACGCCGACGTCAAACACCCACGCGGCGACAAACGCGCAGACCATGACCGCCAGGTGAACGGCGCTGCGCTCCTTGAGCACGCCCGTGCCCAGGGAGCACACCACATCCAAAATGACGGCGGCTACGCCCGCCTGCATGCCCCGCAGCGTAAAGGCCACGTACGGATTGGCGGCAAACGCCGCATAGCAAAACGAGATCGCGGTGAGGATGGCCATCGGCGGCAGGATGGTGGCCACCACGGCCACGGCCATACCGCTGAGCCCGTGCACGCGCCAGCCCACGAGGATCGCGGCATTGACCGCAATGGCCCCCGGGGAGGACTGTGCCAGGGCGGTCATATCCAGCATTTCGCTCTCCTCGAGCCAGTGCAGCTCATCCACAAACTTGCGCTTCATGAATGTGATGATGACAAAGCCCCCGCCAAATGTAAACGTGCTGATGTAGAGCATGCTCCAAAAGAGCTTGAGCAGCACGCCCTTTCCGCCTGTCTGTGAAGACATAGGCGCCTCCTTTCCGTGAAAAGGCGGAGCCCATGCTCCGCCCAGCGTGCCGGAAAAGCCCGCCCTGCGGCGTCCCTTTCCCGGCATTTTGCACAGCTTCCCGCCTGCCCACAGGGCTTTTTAAGTGGGAAACCGCGTATGAAAACCTTTTATTGGAGGGGCTTTGGTTCGCTAAACCACCCGGCAGGAGTTTCAGCGTGCCCGAATCCAAGCCCCAACGCGACACTTCCTCAGGCCGGCGCAGCCCCGGCGGCAACCGTCACGCGGATCTGCTCTATGCGCTTGCCGTCCATTTGGGTCACCTTGACGTGCAGGTTCCGGTCGTCAAACTCGTCGCCCTCCTCGGGCACGCGGCCCATGGCCTCCATGACCCAGCCGCTGGCCGTCACCACGTCCAGCTCCTCGTTGATATCCAGCAAATCGAACAGCTTTTGCACGTTCGCGCTGCCCAGCACGTCGTACTCGCTTTCGGATACCTGCTGAATCTCCTCGACGACCTTGTCGTGCTCGTCCCAGATCTCGCCGACCAGTTCCTCCAGAATGTCTTCCATGGTCACGATGCCCACCGTGCCACCAAATTCATCGAGCACCACCGCAATGTGCGATTTCTGCTTTTGCAGCTCCTTGAGCAGCGCCCCGATGCGCTTACTTTCGGTGGTGTACAGCGGCGGCCTGATGATCGTGCGGATGTCCTGCTCGGTGTGGTACACGTAGTTGTAAAAATCCTTCTGATAGATGATGCCCACGATGCTGTCGATGGTGCCCTCGTAGACGGGCAGGCGGGAATAGCCCGTCTCCTGGAACACCTTGGCGATCTCTTCCTTGGTCGCGTCCACCGGTACGGCGGTCACATCCGGGCGCGGGGTGAGGATGTCCAGCGCCTCGATCTCCGAAAACTCGATCGCGCTGCGGATGAGCGTGCCCTCCTGCTCGTCGATGCCGCCTTCCTGCTCGGCTTCCTCCACGATGGTAAGCAGCTCCTCCTCGGTGATGGAGTAATCCTCTTCGCTCTTGAAGATCAGCGACAAGAGCTTCTTCCACTTTCCAAACAGAAAGTTAAACGGCATGAGCACAATGGTCAGCACCCGCAGCAGCGGCGCGGAAAACATGGCAAACTTTTCCGGGCTCTCCTTGGCGATGCTCTTGGGCGAAATTTCGCCGAAGATCAGCACGACCACCGTCGTCACCGCCGTGGAGACGCTCGGCCCGGCCTCATCGCCCAGCATCCTGACGAAGAGCACCGTGGCCAGCGACGCGCTGGCAATGTTCACGATGTTGTTGCCGATCAGGAGTGTGGAGAGCAGCGTGTCATAGCGCTCGGACAGATGCAGCACGAGCTGGGCACGCTTATGCCCTTTTTCAGCCATGTTCTTGATCCTCACCCGGTTGAGCGAGGAAAAGGCCGTCTCCGTCGCCGAAAAGTACGCAGACATCACGATGCAAAACAGGATGATGAGTAGCGAAATACTGTCGTTGTCCATTGTGACTTCCTTTCCTTGTTCAGTCGCTCTTGTGCAGCGGGCAGGCGCAGTGCCCACCCGCAGGCCGGAGGCTTTGACGCTGCCGGACGCTACGCGCCCCGCAAAAGGCTCAAAAGACGACAAAAAGCACAGCCACCCCCCACAGGGTGATGGCCATGCTTTGCATATGCATCCATCAAGATGTCGTTCAGGCAGCCACACGTTTCGGCATCGCCGTCGGCATCGTCCACGATACAAGCCTCCGATACAGATTGATACTTCATACTATACCAGAGACGGCCCAAAGATGCAAGCCCTTTTTCTATCCGGCGCGCGGCCGGGCGCCTCATGCGCCGCGGCCACGGCCTTCATGCCTCAGTGCTTGCGCACCAGGGCGTGCAGGTGCCAGATCTTGTCGTTGTACTCGCGAATGGTGCGGTCGGAGGAGAACACGCCGCTCTTGGCCACGTTGATGATCTCCTTGCGCGTCCAGGCCTTCTGGTCCAGGTAGTCCTGGCCCAGGCACGTCTGCGCCTGCTGGTAAGAGCCGAAGTCGCGCAGCACCAGGTACGGATCGGCCATGCCGCCGTTGTCCGAGAACACGAGCGCGCGGTAGAGCCCCTCGAACATCTTGGGGTTATCCGGGGTGAGGCTGCCGTCAAAGAGCATGTTCAGCGCGCGGCGCAGCTCGGCGTTCGTCTCGTAGATATCCAGCGCGCGGTAGGTGCCCGAGGCATAGATCGCCTCGACCTCGTTGGAGCGCAGGCCGAAGATGTAGCAGTTATCCTGCCCGACCAGGTCGGCGATCTCCACGTTCGCGCCGTCGAGCGTGCCGATGGTCACCGCGCCGTTCATCATGAACTTCATGTTGCCGGTGCCGCTGGCCTCCTTGGAGGCGGTGGACAGCTGCTCGCTGACCTCGCTGGCCGGCATGAGCATCTCCGCGGTGGAGACGTTGTAATTCTGCAGGAAGACGATCTTGATCAGCTTGCTGGCGCGCTCGTGGCTGGCCACCTTCGCCGCCAGCACGTTGATGAAGTGGATGATCTCTTTGGCGCGGCGGTAGCCCGGCGCAGCCTTTGCGCCGAAGATGAACGTGCGCGGCGCCATGGTGTAGTTGGGATCATCGCAGATGCGGTTATAGAGCACCAGGATGTGCAGCGCATTGAGCAGCTGGCGCTTGTACTCATGCAGGCGCTTGACCTGTACGTCATACATCGTATCCGGGTCAAGCTCCAGGCCCTGGTGGCGCGCGATCCAGCGGGAGAAGCGCGCCTTGTTGCTGTGCTTGACCTGCGCAAAACGCTCGATGAAGGCCGCATCATCGGCAAGCGGCAGCAGCTTTTCCAGCTCCATCAGATCGGTGCGCCAGCCCTGGCCGATGCTCTCGTCCAGCAGCGCAGACAGATCCGGGTTGGCCAGCATCAGCCAGCGGCGCGGCGTGACGCCGTTGGTGATGGCCATGAACTTCTCGGGCATGATGCTGTAATAATCCGCAAACGTGGTGTGCTTGAGGATTTCGCCATGCAGCTGCGACACGCCGTTGACCGCGCTGGAATACGCCACGCACATGTTGGCCATGTGCGCCTGGTCGTAGGCCAGGATCGCCATGTGGCCAATGCGGTCCCACTGGCCGGGGAAGCGGTCAAACAGCTTCTGGCACAGGCGGCGGTTGAGCTCCTGCATGATGGAGTAGATCCGCGGGAGCGTCTCGCGCAGCATGTTCTCGGGCCACTTTTCAAGCGCCTCGGCCATGATGGTGTGGTTGGTGTAGGCCACCGTGTTGCGCGTGATGCGCTCGGCATCCTCCCAGCTGAGGCGCTCTTCATCCACCAGGATGCGCATCAGCTCGGGAATGACCATCGCCGGGTGCGTGTCGTTGATGTGGAAGGCGACCTTCTCCGGCAGCAGGTTCATGTTGCTGCCGTAGATGCGCTTAAAGTCCTTGATGGCATACTGCAGCGTCGCGCTGACCAGGAAGTACTCCTGCATCAGGCGCAGCTTCTTGCCGTTATAGGTGTTGTCCTCGGGGTAGAGCACCTTGGAGATCTGCGCGGCGATGGAGTCGCTCTCCTCGGTGGAGCCGTTGTAATCGCCCGCGGAGAACTTCTCCAGGTTGAAGTTGCGCGGGAGCACGGCGCTCCACATGCGCAGGCGGTCCACCACGTCGCTGTTGTAGCCCACGATCGGCAGATCATACGGCACGGCGATGACGTTTTCCGTGTTCTTGACGCTGATGTAGTTGCGCCCGCCGACCCAGTTCTCGATGAGCTGGCCGCCAAAGCACACCTCCACCGCGTCGCGCTGGGTGGGAATTTCCCAGGCATTGCCATAGGTCAGCCACTCGTCGGGCACCTCGACCTGCTGCCCGTCGACGATGCGCTGGCAGAACAGGCCGTACTCATAGCGGATCGTGCAGCCCATGGCCGGCAGGTTGAGCGTGGCCAGCGAGTCAAGGAAACACGCGGCCAGACGGCCCAGGCCGCCATTGCCCAGGGCAGGTTCCGGCTCCTCGTGCAGCACGCCGCGCAGCGTCAGCCCGAGCTCGCGGAATGCCTCTTCGTATTCCTTGGTCGAGCAGAGGTTGAGCAGGTTGTTGTGCAGCCAGCGGCCGGTCAAGAACTCGATGGACAGGTAGTACAGCCGCTTGGCCTTCTCCTGGCGGCGGGCTTCCTTCTCAAAGCGCCACTTGAGCATGATCTGGTCGCGCACGGTGGAAGCCACCACCGCATAGACCTGCTTGGGCGTCGCCTCATCGATGGTGCAGCCATAATAGCGCAGCAGCTTGGTGAGAATGGACTCCTTGATGATGTCCTTGGTGTATTCATACGTTAGCGGCATAGTAAAGCCCTCCCGGTTTCTGATCACGGAGATTGCTCCGGTTTATACACACGCACAGTTGTGCAAACGCAACGCTGATTATACCATAAAAACAGGGGATTGACAAGGAAAAAGCTGGAAGCTGCGGGTTTTCCGGCAAGTCGTGCGCCAAGGCCATCCGCAAAAGCGCGCGCCATGCGCGCCTGCAAGGCAGGAAATGCGCCCATCTGGCCTCCCGCCGCCTTATCCGTCATGGCAGTCCCCAGAAAATATCTTAAGCTATTTATTTCTGCTCCGGCTTTGTGAATTCTGCGTTCGGTCTGCTTCACATTTCAGATCATCTGTTATTTAATTTTTCTTGGATCAGAATGGCCCTTCTTTTCATCACATCGGTACATGGAACTGGTGTATGGCTGTCTTTGCCTTCTGCGGAGAGCTCTCCGATTCTCAAAGAGAGCTTCAGCAAGCATTTTTCTTTTCGCGTCAGCGTCTTCTGACGTGAACAAAGCCGGAGCAGGCATGATGGATTTCATGCTTGCTCCGGCTGTCTATCAGGACCGGTTCAATCCGCCGTTGAGATTCGTGCTGCCTATTCAGGCCCTGGTTCTCTTGCGGCTTTCATTGCGCACCGCAAAACCGGGTGTGATCAGCGCAGATCTCCGATCTCCTTCGTGATCAGCCGCCTGCGGCTCTGCCTGGATGGATCAAAGCCGCAGATCGCCGCATAGCCGCACGTCTTGCAGGCGACAAATGCCTCGCGCTCGGCGGGCGCATCCTCGATCACCCCGGCATAGGCTTCCCCGGCCAGCGACGCGGCCTTTCGCCGGGCATAGGATACCATGGCGTCAAGCGTCTGTTCATCGGCCATGGAACCGGCGTAGCGCCCGTTTGGCTTGCCCTCGCGGGTGATCATGGCGGCGTGTCTGCCGCCCTGTGCGCGCAGGATCTGCACATCGCTCAGCGAGATCCCGGAAAGCGACAGGCGCTTTGCGATCTCGCGCTCGACCTCTTCGCGGATGCGCGAATCGGTCTTGACCGTCGGATCGGCAATGCGGCAGTAGAAGAAGCCCGCCGCGCGCGCGCCGGGAATCTGGGCAAGCGCCGCCGCCAGATACAGAAGCAGCTGCAATTGCAGCCCCCAGTAGACCAGGGTCGGATCAAACCGCTTGGAGCCGCTCTTATAATCCACCACGCGAATGGTCCGCCCATCTTCCTCAAGCACGTCGATGCGGTCGATGCGCCCCTGCAGGTAGACGAATGAGCCATCGCCCAGTTCGAGCATGATGGGCGCCACGCCATTCTGGCCGAATGTCAGCTCGGTTTGAAGCGGCCTGAAACCGCTGTCCTCGTACTGCGAGACAATGCTGCGCGCAGTGCGCCGCGCCGTTTTGCCAATGCGCCTGGCAATGGAAGCGCCGCGGGCGCTCGCGCCCAGCGGAGAGGCGCGCCACGTCTCAATCAGCGGCGCAACAGCCTCATCCATGAGCCGGTCGCAGACCTCCGGCGTGACCTTGGGAAACTCCGGGCAGGCGGTAACGGCACGCGTGAAGCGGTCCGCCGCCTCATGGTAGAGCGTGCCCAGCTCCGCCCAGTCCACGCCGGGCGTGAGCTCCTGCTGTGGCGAGAGGCCATAGCGGACAAAGTGCCTGTATGGGCACTGGGCGAACAGCTCCAGCCTCGATGCGCTGATGACCGGCCTGCCATAGAGCGCGCGGGCAAGCGGCGCCTTCAGCCGCCTTTCGGGCTGCCTGGCCAGGCGGCGCACCACGCGCCGCAGCATCTCCTCCCCCTCTCCATCGCCTTGCAGCGCCTGTGCGGCGCTGGCGTACGCCTGATCCAGCTCGCTTCTGCCGTCCGCAACCTCCGACAGGTGCACGGCCAGCGCTTCCAGCGCGGGCGTCTGCGCGCAGAGCATGGCGCGCCGCTCCTCATCGGGCAGGCCGCCGCGCTCATGCAGCGCCGGGAAGATGCGGCGAATGGCCTGCACGGCACTCCCCTCCCGCAGGGCGCGCCCCGTCTCATCCGCCAGGGCGTAGGAGACGATCACGCGCTCACGGGCGCCGCAGAGCGTCTTGAGCTCGTCGAGCCTTGCCAATGCGCTGCGCTCGGAGGCGCGCATTCCCAGATATGCGCCGGTGATCCTCGCGACCTCCTCGCTCTCCGCCTCGGTCAGCAGGCCGCCGTCCGCACCACCCTGCACGTCATTCATGCCCACGGCAAACAGCGTGCGCACCTGCGCCGTGCGCACGTTGCCGATCTCGCCGCAGACCACCGCGCCCGCGGCAGGCGGCAGGGCTGCAAGCTCCAGCGAGGACAGCCCCTCCGCCAGCAGATCAAGCACGAGCGAGGCCGTCACACGACGGCTGCCGATGAGCGTGTGAAGCTGATCGAGCGTCTCCATGAGCGCATTCCAAACCTGCGTGCAGTCCTGCGCTTCCGAAAAGAGCGCCTCTGCCTCCAGGCTGCGGCGCATGTCATCCAGCGCATCAAATGCCTGCACATCTTCCAGCAGAGCGATCACGGCGCGCACCGCGTCATCCGCCTGCTGCGCCTGCGCAAGCGCATGCTGGAAACGCTCCAGCGGCCCGGCCACCTGCTTGCGGCTGTCGTTGAGCGCTGCCAGCGCCGCTTCATCGCCCGTCTTCTCATAGTGAAACGCCCGCCGGAATGCGCCCGGCCGCAGATCCGTTCCCTCGCAATATGCGCACAGCGCATCCATCTGCTCCTGCGTCAGGCCCATGAAGCCGGTTTGCACGCACTCGGTGACATCCGCCACCCGCCACCCGCCGGAGACCACCGCCAGCGCGCTGAGCACGAACCGGCTCAGCGGATGCGCCGCGCCCGCGCGCTTCTCCGCCACATACGGCATCAGCCCATACTGCGGCAGGATGTTTTCCAGCAGCGGCGCATAGCCGCTCCCCTTGGGGTAAACGACGGCCATCTCGCTGCTCTTCTCCCCCCCCGCTGCCATGGTGCGCATCCGCGCCGCCGCCGCGTGCACCTCCTGGCGCATCCCGCTGGCCGCGATAAGCTCAACATGCTCGGGTTCGCCGGCATACGGTTCGCCCCCGAGCGCATACAGGTGCCGCTCCAAAAAGCGGAGGTCCTCCCGGGCATGGATTTCCCCTTCCCAGCAGGTTCGGCAAATGGGCACGCCCCTCTCCCCCGCCTGCCTGGCCAGCCGCTCCAGGCTGTAGTTGACCGGCGCGAACAGGCGGCCATCCGGCGCGTCGTTTTTATCCGTCTCCACGGCGAGCGTGAGCGATGCGGCAAGCCCCGCCACATCGAGCAGCAGGTCGCCAAACCCCGGGGTGATCACATCGAACCCATACACGAACACGTGCTGCCCCTCGAGCACGCCCGAACGGGGCAGGCGTGCGCGCAGTTCCCCGGCGACATCCTCCGCATCGGCCAGCTTATCCGCCATGCGCTCCTCATAGGCGGCATAGATGCGCGCGGTGTCTTCCAGCTTGCCGCGCGCGGGGTTGCGCTCGTCGAGCTGGCCGGCGGCAAGCGCAACATCCTGTGCCGTCATGCCGCCCTGCTTGAGCGAGGCGATCAGCGCGGACATCTTCTGCACCAGGCCGCGCATACCATTCCTGGCGGCGTTGGCATACACGGTCAGGCTCTCCCGCTCCTGCTCGATGGCCTCGCTGAGCACCATCTGCTTGCCGCGCTCATCAAAGATCACCCGCTGTGGCTGGCCCGCGCGCTCGAACACGCGCCCCTGCAACCGCCCCGGCGAGAGCACGTCGATCAGAAACGAGCCCTTCAGGTTCAGCCGCTCCATGACCTCCATTTCGGCTTGCAGCGTGTACTGCGCGGGCACGAGCAGCATGCAGCTCTCCCCTGCCGCCGCCCGCTCACCGATCCGGCGTATGCACACATCCAAAAGCCTGTGCGGCCTGCCCGTGATGATCTCCATTGGCTCTCCTCCCGTCTGCGGTGTGCGCCAAAACCGCCTTTCATGCCGTGTGCAATGTTTCACGTGAAACATCGCGTCTGTCCCCGCCCCATTCCCGTACGCGGTTCCCCGCATTGTTTCACGTGAAACAATACGCTTCGCGCGCGGCTCAGCGGCAGACCAAATGCCCAAAATTGTTTCACGTGAAACATCGAGCGGCAGTGCGGCTCGGAAGCAACGCAAAGGGGTTGCGCAACAGCCGCTTTCAGGATACAATTATACCATATTCCCCACGCTGCGCCAAGGAATGTTCCGCAGAGAGCCTTTGCGCAGCAACCGCGCGACGAGTGAGGAGGAAGACCGATGCGAATCGCACTCATTGCAGACATTCACGCCAACCTGCCGGCGCTCGAAGCCGTGCTAAGCGACATTGCGGCTCACCAGCCGGACATGATTCTCTCGCTGGGCGACCAGGTGAACCTGGGCCCCTGCCCCCGCGAAACCCTGTCGCTGCTACGCCAGGCGGGCGCAAAGTGCCTGAGCGGAAACCACGAGCGCTACATCCTCTCGGCCATGCGGGGCGATCCAGCCTACGCGGGGGCAAACTTCGCCTCGCTGCGCTTTAACGCCCAGCTGCTCAAGCCGGAGGACATCACGTTTGATCAGACGCTGGACCTGGAGGGCATCACATTCTGCCACTCGATGCCGGGCGATGACCGCTTCCCCATCAACGACCCGACATTGGCGCTGCCCCGCCTGCGCGCCCTGCACTTTGACCGGCCCCGGCACATCATCTGCGGCCACGGGCACAACCCCACGCACTACCAGCTCCCCGGCCTGCGTGTGGATGGCATCGGCAGCGCCGGATGCATGGACGAGGGCGCACCCGGCATTGCGACCTACACGCTGCTGGAGCTCGGGCGCAACTCGGTCGTGCTCAAGCCCATAAACGTCGCTTATGACGCCCAGCGCCTGCCGGGGCTCTTCCTCTCCTCCGGGATGGCGGCGTACTGCCCCATCATGGCGCACATCATCTGCCTGCAGATGATGCAGAATCACGACTACCTGGTGCCGTTTGTCAGGCGCGCCCTCGCGCTGTCCGCCGCGCGGGGCGAAGCGCGTGTGAGCCAGGAAACCTGGCAGGATACCGATGCCGAAACCGACTGGCCGGACGGCGAGGGGACGGCGGCATTCTGGCAAAGGCACGGCTGACCGTCAGAGCAGCGCTTTCCCTTCAAACGCCACGCGCCTGCGGACATCCCCCATCAGCGCATCAAACTGAGCCGGATCGAGCGACTGAGCGCCGTCACACAGCGCGCAGCGCGGGTTGTTGTGCACCTCGATCATCAGCCCGTCCGCGCCAGCCGCGATGGCAGCGCGCGAGAGCGGGCCGACCATCCAGGCGATGCCCGCCGCGTGGGAAGGATCGATGATCACCGGCAGATGCGATTTAGCCTTGATGACCGGCACCGCCGAGATATCCAGGTTATTTCGGATCATCGGCTCAAACGTGCGGATACCCCGCTCACAGAGGATCACCTGATCGTTGCCGCCCGCCAAAATGTACTCCGCGCTCATGAGCAGCTCTTCAATCGTCGCGGATAGCCCGCGCTTGAGGAGCACAGGCTTGCGGCATTGGCCCAGCGCCTTGAGCAGGCGGAAGTTCTGCATGTTGCGCGCGCCAACCTGAATGATGTCCACATCGGCAAAGGCATCGAGCTGGGTCTCGCTCATGATCTCCGTGACGATGGGCAGGCCCGTCACCCGCCGCGCCTCCAGAAGCAGGCGCAGGCCCTCCTCCTCCAGCCCCTGAAACGAGTAGGGAGACGTGCGCGGCTTGAACGCACCGCCGCGCAGGCAGGTTGCGCCGCTGTTGCGCACGGCGCGCGCCACCTCCAGCAACTGCTGCTCACTCTCCACCGAACAGGGGCCCGCGATCACGGCAAACGCCCCTTCCCCGATGGCCTTTCCCCCGGCGGTCACATGTGTATCCTGCGGCGTGAAGCGCCGGTTCGCCAGCTTGTAGGGCTCGGACACTCGGCGCACATCAGCCACGATGTCGCTGGCGCGCAGCCAATCCTCATCGACATGGCGCGTATCGCCGACAAGGCCAAGAATCGTCTCGGTCGTGCCCTGGCTGAAGTGAATCTCCACACCCTGTCCGCGGATCTGCTCCATCAGCGCCTGCACGCGCTTTTCCTCTGCATGGGGCTTGAGAATGACAATCATGATAATCTTCCTCCCGTCTTGACGATTTGTCACAAAAAAGGCGGCCCTTTTCACGAAAGGGCCGCCTTGTTACATTGAGCACTGCGCTATGCCATGCAACGCGAACAAGCCCGTAAACCATAGGAATACAGGCAATACAGATCCATGGCAAAAGACAGACAGCGCATTGAAAACACCTCCGGCGTCATCTGGATACA
>DVJV01000184.1 GCA_018716525.1 Candidatus Ventricola gallistercoris | reverse complement strand
CTGCTGCTCCAGCTACATCTCCCGCGTCAAGGTCACGCGCAACCTGTACTCCAGCCGCAACGGCAACGGCCTGTACACCGAGAACAACTGGGTCTACTTCCCGGATACCTGCCGCCAGTGCGCGGACCCCGCCTGCGGCAACGCCTGCCCGGCCGGCGCGATCTACGCGGGCGAGGACGGCATCCGCCGTGTGGACACCGACAAGTGCGTGGGCTGCGGCGCCTGCACCGAGGCCTGCCCGTGGCATATGCCCACCGTCAACCCGGTGACCAAGAAGTCCTCCAAGTGTGTGATGTGCGGCGCCTGCGTGGAGGGCTGCCCCTCCGGCGCGCTGAGCATCATCCCGTGGGACGAAGTCTCCGCCGCCGCACAGGCGATCTGATGAACTGATCGAAGGAGGAAATTGACAATGTCTGTGAAAAATGGCATCAACGGCTGGGCCGGAAGCGTGCTGCGCGTCAACCTGACGACCGGCGCCATCACCACCGAGGATACCCTGCCCAAGTATAAGCCCTACATCGGCGGCATGGGCCTTGGCTACAAGGTCATCTGGGACGAAGTTCCGCTGGACACCGATCCCCTCGGCCCGGACGCCAAGGCGGTCTTCGCCGTCGGCCCGCTGACGGCCTCCGGCGTGCCCTGCTCCGGCCGCATGAACATTTCGCTTCTGTCCTGCTGGTCCAAGGGCTACTCCATCATCGACGCGCACATGGGCGGCCACATCGCGCACGCCTTCAAGTACGCCGGCTACGACGCCATGATCCTCGAGGGTCAGAGCGACAAGCCCGTCTACATCAAGATCGACGACGACAAGGTCACCATCGAGGACGCTGCCGACCTGTGGGGCAAGGGCACCTTCGAGACCAACGCCGCCCTCTCCAAGGCCTGCGGCCCCGAGTTTGACGTGGCTTCCATCGGCCTGGCCGGCGAGAACCTGGTGCCCATGTCCACGCTGATCACCAGCTTCGGCAACTCCGGCGGCGCCGGCATCGGCGCGCTGCTGGGCTCCAAGAAGGTCAAGGGCATCGCCTGCCGCGGCACCGGCGCCGTGAAGATCGCCCGCCCGATGGAGGTGCGCCTGCTCTCCAACTACATGATCAAGGATCTGGTCGGCGGCAACAACAACCACAACGTGCCCACCAACCCGCAGAGCTGGTCCGAGTACACCGCCATGCCCGCCAACCGCTGGCAGGGCGGCCCCGGCGTCACCTGGGATAAGGCGCCCAACGGCCCCATCGACACCGGCGAGCAGCCCAGCGGCGTGATCAACGTGGCCGCGCTGCGCTGCAACAAGGGCGTGTTCGACTTCGGCGCCGTGGCCGAGAAGTACACCGTCAAGCAGGGCGGCTGCTCCTCCTGCCCGGTGCGCTGCTACACCGAGTACGACATGGACCCGCTGGCCGATTACGACCTGCCCACCCATGTTTCCAACACCTGCATGCCGATCATCTCCGGCAAGTCCATCTATCCGGAAGGCACGCACGACTTTGTGGACGAGGGCGATGCCGGCATGATCCTGGGCGGCGCCAACTCCCGCGCGCAGGACGACTACGGCGTGTGGTGCAACTACGGCAACCTCTACTCCGACTTCTGGCGTGTGTACACCGACGGCATCCTCAAGGAGCACATGACCGAGGAAGAGTGGAACGCCGTGCCGTGGGACCTGATGAAGAACGGCGACCCGCGCTGGGCGTTTGAGTTCTACCGCCTGATCGCCGAGGGCAAGGGCGCGTGGGGCGACATCGGCAAGGGCTCCTACCACCTGTACCATGCCTGGGGCCTGGATGACGCCACCAAGAACTCCGCCGGCAAGAACTACTACGACGAAGTCAACGGCAAGAACACCAACGTCACCTACAACGGCTATCCCAAGCACCACTCCTCCGAGGATGCCTGGCAGTCCGGCCTGCTGTTCAACCTCATGTACAACCGCGACTGCATGATCCACCACCTGACGAACTTCTGCCGCTCCGGTTCCCCGTACGGCGAGGTCATCAAGCCAGTGCTGGAGAGCTTCTTCGGCGAGGGCTGCGTGGATGCCCCCAAGGCTTACACGCCCATCAACGAGAACAAGGTCAAGCTGGCGAAGTGGGCCTTCAACGGCAAGCAGTGGCATGACTCCGCGACGCTGTGCAACTGGATGTACCCGATGACGCTGGCCACCTCCAAGAAGCGCGGCTACAAGGGCGACCTGGATCTGGACGCCAAGTACATGAGCGCGGTGGTGGGCGAGGAGTACACCCGCGAGAGCCTCGAGTTTGAGACCGAGCGCATCTCCAACCTGCTGCGCGTGATGACGGCCGTGTCCTTCAAGCTGAACCTGGGCAGCACCAACCTGCGTCAGGATCACGACGCGATCCCGGCCTGGGTGTTTGACAAGGAGCCGGACTTCAAGGCCTTTGAAGAGGGCACCGTCAAGATGGACCGCGACGACATGGAGAAGGCCAAGGACATGTTCTACGAGGCCATGGGCTGGAACAAGGAGACCGGCATTCCGACCCGCGAGACCCTCGAGAAGTTCGACCTGGCCGATTGCGCCGACAAGCTCGAGGAGCTGGGCCTGATCTGATCCGCATCCACTCGTGAACCCATGGGAGGAATCTGCCGATTCCTCCCGTTTTTCCGTTGTGGATACCGCGTGCACCCGGCCACCGCACCGGGTGAGAAAGGATGACGCATATGTCTTTGTTTGGACGCCGCAAACCGGGTTTTTCCAAGGAAGTGGAGCTTAAGCCCGAGGATATCTCCGGCGAGTTTTCCGACCGCAACGACCCGGCCCGGCAGGACGCCAACCCCAAGGATGAAAAGGTGGATATGGCCGCGCGCGCCCAGGCCGTAATCGACGGCACCGCGAAAAGCGCCGCCGCCGCCGGAACCGCCGCGGATCTGGCCGAGCAGGCCGCCAAGGAGGGCCGCACGGTGGATCTGTTTGAGTACATGGATTCGCTGCCCGATGTGGAGGACCCCTTCCCGCCCAGCGAGCCGGAGCCGGAACCCAAGCCCATGCCCGAAAAGAAGCCCGGCGAGATGCTGGCCGATTACATCCGCGAGCGCACGCGCTGCGTGCAGCTCACCCCCCGCAAGCCGCTGGAAGAGGAAGAGCCGCTCCTGGCGGAAATGCTCGAGGAGATGCGCAGCCTGGAATCCTGCCAGGATATCCGCAGCGTCGTGGGCCAGAAGGACGAATACTTCTACTCCGACGAGATCATGGCCAACAACTACGCGATGATCGCCATGCTCGTCTATGAGAAGGATCTGCCGCGCACCATCGCGCAGATGGTCCGCTTCAATTGCAAGACGTATCCCGCGCCCACGCCGGTGGACTACTTCAAGCGCAATCCGTTCAGCTACACCAAGCCGCAGCTCGATCACGCGCTGCGCATGATCGAAAAGAACGAAGCCTACCAGGATATCAAAGTCGTGGAGGCCTTCAACGGCGCGCCCTACCTGTACGCCGAGGGCATCATGAGCCGCAAGTACGCCAAGGCGCTGGCCGATGACAGCGAGACCAGCGAAGGCGACCGCCGCTAAAGCGCGGCCCGGAGGGCCTTCAGGGCAATACCGTCAATCCCGGAAACGGATGCCTGCGGCATCCGTCAGCGTGTCGAAAAAGTCCGCCTACGGCGTCCTTTTCCGAGATTTACGCCGTTTTTCTCTCGCCCCCCCATGGGGCTCCCGGGCGGGAAACGGCGCAAGGAAACCTTGCTGCGCAAGCTTGCGAATCCGCCGCACATGTCGCCGGATTCGGATTGCATTTGGAGGGCTACGGCCCTCCAAACCACCCAAAGAGGTTTTTTGACAGCCTGAGCCGCCTCCCCGCTCAAGGGAAGGCGGCTTTTTTGGGAGCATGGCACGGCCAAAAAACAGGAACAAATGTTCTTGTATTTTGGTGCGGATGTGGTATAATCAAATGGACCAGTCGGCAATTGCTCCCGACTTTCTTGTATTTGACGGGTGGGCATGGTACAATGCATTCGTATGAATATCTGAAATATACCGCCGCTTTGGGGCCGCGCGGGCCCCCGTGCGCGGCAGACCAAAAGGAGCTTGAAATTGGCTACAACTGTTGGGCTCATCTCCCTGGGATGCAGCAAAAACCGCATTGATTCCGAGCAGATGCTCGGCGTGCTCAGGGCAAACGGCTACAAGATTGTCTCCGATCCGGCGAAGGCCGAGGTCATCATCGTCAACACATGCGGCTTCATCCAGTCCGCCAAGGAAGAGGCCATCTCCACCCTGTTTGAAATGGCCGAGTACAAAAAAAGCGGCAAGTGCCGCCTGCTGGTGGCCACCGGCTGCTTTGCCCAGCGCTACCCGGAGGCTATCCGCGAGGAGATGCCCGAGGTGGATGCCATCATGGGCGTGAACGAGTATCAGAAGCTCTGCCAGGCGATCGAGGAGGCCGGCGCCGGCGCGCGGCCCGTGTATACCGGCGACGACGGCACGTTCTTTGAATACGGCCGCGTGCTGACCACCCCGCGCTACAGCGCCTATGTGCGCATCGGCGAGGGGTGCGACAACTGGTGCTCCTACTGCGCCATTCCGCTCATCCGCGGCCGCTACCGCAGCCGTCCGAAGGAGGACATCCTCTCGGAGGTGCGCACGCTGGCCGAAAAGGGCGTGCGGGAGTTTACGCTCATCGCGCAGGATAACACGCGCTACGGCAGCGACGGCGGCAAGGAAAGCCGCCTGCCCGAGCTGATCGAGGAGATCGCCGGGATCGAGGGCGTCTCGTGGCTGCGCACGCTGTATTGCTACCCTGAGCGGGTGGATGAGCGGCTGCTGGATGTCATCGCCCGGCACGACAACGTGTGCAAATACCTGGATCTGCCCATGCAGCACATCAGCCAGCACATCCTCAAGGATATGAACCGCCGGGATACCTCCGAGCATATCCGCAAGGTGTGCCGCATGTTCCGCGAGCGCGGCATGATGCTGCGCACGACGCTGATGGTCGGCTTCCCGGGCGAGACGGACGAGGATTTTGACGAGCTGATGGATTTCGTGCGCGAGACGAAGTTCGGCCGCATGGGCGCGTTCATGTTCTCCCCGGAGGAGGGCACGCGCGCCGAGAAGATGCCCGGGCAGATTCCCGAGGAAATCAAGCAGGCGCGCTATGACGCGCTGATGACGCTTCAGCACGGCATTTCGCTCAAATGCAACAAAGCGCGCGTGGGCAGCACCTGCCGCGTGCTGGTGGAAAGAAAGCGCGGCGACCGCTACGTGGGCCGCAGCGAGTTTGAAGCGCCGGAGACGGATGGCAACATCTATTTCCACTCGGACACCCCGTGCGAAACCGGCACATTCGTAAACGTGCGCATCACCGGCGCACGGACCTATGACCTGATGGGGGAGCGCATATGAACAGGAAACATCCGCTCGATGGGCTCATCCGCGCATTCATGAGCCTGAACCTGCCCAACAGGCTGACGCTCTTGCGCGTGGCGCTGGTGCCCCTGTATCTGGTTTTGCTGTGGTTCTCGCAAAACAGCAAGCTGCTGTCCGTGCTGGCGCTGGCGGTGTTCGCCGCCGCCTCGCTGACCGACCTGTTTGACGGCAAAATCGCGCGCAAGCGGCACCTGATCACCAACTTCGGCAAATTCATGGACCCCATTGCCGATAAACTGCTCACGCACACGGCGTTCATCATGCTCGCCGCGATGGGCAGGCTCAACGTGGTGGCGTGCATCGTGTTCATCGCGCGGGAGTTCGTGGTCTCCGGCCTGCGGCTTTGCGCGGTGGAGCAGGGCCACGTGATCGCCGCGGGCATGAGCGGCAAGATCAAGACGGTGCTCCAGATGATCCTGGCCATGCTGCTCACGCTTGTATCCGGCGGATACATCGCGGGATTGCTCACGTTTGCGACGGCCGTGATGACGCTCTATTCGATGGGCGAATATGTCTGGCAGAACCGCAGCGTGTTGGGAGGCGCCAGGTGATATGATCGCAGAAATCGTGGCCATTGGCACGGAGCTTTTGATGGGGCAGATCGCCAACGGCGACGCGCAGTATCTCTCGCGCCGCTTGCAGAGCCTGGGCATATCGGTCTACCACCACCAGGTGGTGGGCGATAACCCGCAGCGCATGCGCGAGGCGCTGACGCTGGCGCTCTCGCGCAGCGACGTGGTGATCACCACCGGCGGGCTGGGCCCCACGCAGGACGACCTGTCCAAGGAGATCGTCGCGGAGCTGTTCGGCCTGCCGATGGCGTTTGACGAGGCGAGCTGGGCGGCGATCGACGCCTACTTTGCGCGCACCGGCCGCACCTGCACGCTCAACAACCGCAAGCAGGCCATGTTCGCGCAGGGCGCCACCATCCTGCCTAACGAATGCGGCACCGCGCCGGGCTGCATGATCTGCCACGAGGGCAGGATCGTCGTGCAGCTGCCGGGGCCGCCCACCGAGATGGCCGACATGTTTGACAAGCAGGTGTACGGCCGCCTGGCCGCGCAAACCGGCGGGTGCATCGCCTCCCGGTATGTGCGCATCTACGGTCTGGGCGAATCGCAGGTCGCGCAGATGTGCGCCTCGTGGATCGACGCTTCGGACGGCGTCACCGTGGCGCCCTACTGCCAGACGGGCGAGTGCCAGCTCCGCGTGACGGCGCGCGGCCAGACCGAAACCGAAGCGCTCGCGCGCGTTCAGCCGGTGGTCACGGCGCTGTGCGGCGTGCTGGGCGATGCCGTGTACGCGGTGACGGAGCGCAGCGAGGAAACGCCCCAGGAGATCATCGGGCAGATGCTGGTGGAGCGCGGGCTGACCGTGGCCACGGCGGAGAGCTGCACGGGCGGTCTGGTGGCGGCCAAGCTGGTGGATTACCCGGGCATTTCCGCATCGCTCAAGGAAGCGCATGTGACCTACGCCAACGAGGCGAAGGTGCGCTACTGCGGCGTGAAGCCCGAGACGCTTGAAGCCTGTGGCGCGGTGAGCGAGCAGACGGCGCGCGAGATGGCGCAGGGGTTGCGCGAAGCCAGCGGCGCAGACATCGCCGTGGCGACGACGGGCATTGCCGGGCCGTCGGGCGGCACGAAGGAAAAGCCGGTGGGGCTGGTGTATGTGGCGTGCGCCGATGCGCGCGGCGTGCAGGTTTGCAGGCTGACGCTGGGCGGCAGCCGCGCGCGCATCCGTGAGCTGAGCGCGCTGCGGGCGCTGCACATGATCCGGCGCTCGGCGCTGGCATCACGGTAAATCGGGATCAGGTTATCCACAATTTCTTCGCAAATGTGGATAAGTTACTCAAAGGGCGTGGGGGATTTCCCCGGAAAGGAACGAGCATGGCAGCCGACAAGAGCAAAAAGGCAGCCAAGACGGTGAACGTCACCGACGATGGCAACGAGAAAAAGCGGGCGCTGGACATCGCGCTGGCGAGCATTGAAAAGCAGTTTGGCAAGGGCGCGATCATCCGCATGGGCGACCGCAACGTGCGCGACATCGAGGTGATCCCGACCGGGTGCCTGGATCTGGATATCGCGCTGGGCGTGGGCGGCCTGCCGCGCGGCCGCGTGATCGAGATCTATGGCCCGGAATCCTCCGGCAAGACGACCGTGGCGCTGCACGTGGTGGCCGAGGCGCAGAAGATGGGCGGCGTGGCCGCGTTCATCGACGCGGAGCACGCGCTCGACCCGGTGTATGCGCGCAAGCTGGGCGTAGATGTCGATCAGCTCTACGTCTCCCAGCCGGATACGGGCGAGCAGGCGCTGGAGATCTGCGAGGCGCTGGTGCGCTCGGGCGCCATCGACATCGTGGTCATCGACTCGGTGGCGGCGCTGGTGCCCAAGGCCGAGATCGACGGCGAGATGGGCGAGTCCTTCGTGGGCCTTCAGGCGCGGCTGATGAGCCAGGCGCTGCGCAAGCTGACGGGCATCATCAGCAAGACGAACTCGACGTGTCTGTTCATCAACCAGCTGCGCGAGAAGGTGGGCGTCATGTACGGCAACCCCGAGACGACCCCCGGCGGCCGCGCGCTCAAGTTCTACGCGTCGGTGCGCATCGACATCCGCCGCTGCGAGCAGCTCAAGGACGGCTCCACCGTCGTGGGCAACCGCACGAAGGCGAAGATCGTCAAAAACAAGGTGGCGCCGCCTTTCCGCACGGCCGAGTTTGACATCCTCTACGGCGAGGGCATCAGCAAGGAAGGCAGCCTGCTGGACAACGCCGTGGCGCTGGATATCATTCACAAGTCGGGCGCTTGGTTCTCCTATGGCGACCAGCGCATCGGGCAGGGCCGCGAGAACACCCGCAAGTTCCTCAAGGAAAACCCGGAGACCGCCGCCGAGATCGACCGCCTCGTGCGCGCCGAGATGATGGGCAAGGGCGCTCCGGCCATCTCCTCGGACGACGAGGACACCAACGCCATGGACGCCATGGACGATCTGCCGCTGCTGGGCGCAGACGACGAATAAGAATCCCGCATACGCAAGCGCGGCGCTTTCCGATCATTGCGGAAAGCGCCGCGCTGCTACGTGTCGAAAAAGTTCGCCTGTGGCGTCCTTTTTCGAAGATTGCGCTGTTTCCCTCTCGGTCTTTCAGACCTCCCGGGCGGGAAACAGCGTAAGGAAGCCTTGCTATGCAAGGCCCGAATCCGCCGCACATGTCGCCGGATTCGGATGGCATTTGGAGGGCTGCGGCCCTCCAAACCGCCCAAAGAGGTTTTTTGTTTTCCCGCCGCAAGGCGGGGAAGGGGATGCGTCAGTTGTTGTCGGAGAAATCGCCCGTGTAGAGCTGGTAGTACTTGCCGTGCTGCTCGAGCAGCTCGTCGTGCGTGCCGCGCTCGATGATGCGGCCCTGCTCCAGAACCATGATGCAGTCGCTGTTCTTGACGGTGGAGAGCCTGTGCGCGATGACAAACGTCGTGCGGCCCTTCATCAGCGAATCCATGCCGGCCTGCACCAGCGATTCGGTGCGGGTATCGATGGAGGACGTCGCCTCGTCGAGAATCAGCACGGGCGGATCGGCCACCGCCGCGCGGGCAATGGCCAGCAGCTGGCGCTGGCCCTGCGAGAGGTTGCCGCCGTCGCCGGTGATCATGGTGTTGTATCCATCCGGCAGGCGGGTGATGAAGCCGTCGGCATTGGCCAGCTTGGCGGCCTCGATGCACGCCTCGTCGGTGGCGTCGAGGCGGCCGTAGCGGATGTTGTCCATGACCGTGCCGGTGAACAGGTGCGTATCCTGCAGCACGATGCCCAGCGAGCGGCGCAGGTCGTCCTTGCAGATTTTGTTGATGTTGATGCCGTCGTAGCGGATCTTGCCATCCTGAATGTCGTAGAAGCGGTTGATCAGGTTGGTGATCGTCGTCTTGCCCGCGCCCGTGGAGCCGACAAACGCGATCTTCTGGCCCGGCGTCGCATAGAGGTTGATGTCGTGCAGCACGATCTTCTCGTCCGTGTAGCCAAAGTCCACGTGATCCATCACGATGTCGCCCTTGAGCTCCACATACTCGACCTCGCCCGTATCCCGGTGCGGATGCTTCCACGCCCACAGATGCGTGCACTCCTTGCACTCAGTGAACGTGCCATCCGGCTGGCGGCGCACGTTGACGAGCGTCACATAGCCGTCGTCAACCTCGGGCTCTTCATCCAGCAGGGTGAACACGCGCTCCGCGCCGGCCAGCGCCATGATGATGGAGTTTGACTGCTGGGATACCTGGTTGATCGGCTGGTTGAAGCTCTTGTTCAGCGTCAAAAACGACACCAGCGTGCCGATGGTCAGCCCCAGATAGCCCTGGGTGGCCAGCAAGCCGCCCACCACCGCGCAGATCACATAGCTCAGGTTGCCCATCGCCATGGTCATGGGCATGATGGTGTTGGCAATGCGGTTGGCGTTGAAGGCGCTGTCGCGCAGCTCGTCGTTGAGGGCGTTGAAGTCCTCGATGTTCTTGCGCTCGTGGCAGAAGACCTTGACGACCTTCTGGCCGTCCATCATCTCCTCGATGAAGGCGTTGACCTTGCCCAGGTCCATCTGCTGCTTGACGAAGAAGCGGCCCGCGTTTTGAATCTTGTGCACCGAAATGCGCAGGGTGATGGCCACCATCATCAATGTGATGATCATCAGCGGCACATTGAGGATGACCATCGATGTGATGATGCTGGCAATCGTGATCACGCTGGAGATGAGCTGCGGCATCGACTGGGAGATCATCTGGCGCATGGTGTCGATGTCGTTGGTGTACACGCTCATCACGTCGCCATGCTTGTGCGTGTCAAAGTAGCGGATGGGCAGGCGCTCCATCTTTTCAAACAGCTTGATACGCAGGTTTTTGAGCGTGCCCTGAGAGACAAAGATCATCAGGTAGTTGTACAACCAGGATGAAAACGCGCCCAGGATGTAGATCAGCGCAATGCCGCCGATCGCGATGGCCAGCGGGCCAAAATCGGGGTTTTCCCGCGTGGTCATCGGCAGGATGTAGTCGTCAATCAGCGTCTGCAAAAACAGCGTGCCGCGCACGTTGGCAAATGCGCTGATCATCAGGCAGATCACAACCGCCAGGCAGTGCACCTTGTAGCGCTGAAAGATCTCCGCGAAGATCCGCTTGAGCGTGCGCCCCGGGTTCTTTGCGCCGGGCTTTCCGGCATTGGGATTGCGGCCCATCATGCGCGGTCACCTCCTTCCATGGCGGCGTGGTCAAAGTCGCCGCCGCCGTTGCCGACCTGGCTGTCGTGCACCTCACGGTAGATCGGGTTGTTCTCCAGCAGGTTCTGCGGGGTGTCAAACCCGCTGATGCGTCCGTTGTCGAGCACCAGCACGCGGTCGGCATCCTCCACGGAAGAAATGCGCTGCGCGATGATGATCTTCGTCGTGCCCGGAATGTGCTTGCGCAGCGCCGCGCGGATCTTCGCATCCGTCGCGGTATCCACGGCGCTGGTGGAGTCATCCAGAATGAGCACGCGCGGCTTCTTGAGCAGCGCGCGCGCAATGCACAGCCGCTGCTTCTGGCCGCCCGACACGTTCGTGCCGCCGCGCTCGATGTAGGTGTTATACTTCTGCGGGAACCGCTCGATGAATTCATCCGCACACGCCAGACGGCAGGCCTCCTGGCACTCCTCGTCGGTGGCGTGCTCGTCGCCCCAGCGCAGGTTGTCGTAAATCGTGCCCGAGAAGAGCACGTTGTTTTGCAGCACCACCGACACGGCGTCGCGCAGCACTTCCACGTCGTAGTTGCGCACATCCACGCCGCCCACGCGGACGGTGCCTTCCGTCACATCATACAACCTTGAAATCAGGCTGACCAGGCTCGACTTTGAGGAGCCCGTGCCGCCAATGATGCCGATCGTCTCGCCCGAATGAATGTGCAGGTCGATGCCCGAGAGCACCGGCTTGCCACTGCGCTGCTTGTAGGAAAAGCTGACGTTGTCAAAGTCGATGGAGCCGTCCTTCACCTGCATCACGGCGTTTTCCGGGGAGACGATCTCCGGCTGCTCGTTGAGCACCTCTTCGATGCGCTGCGCTGCCGCCATGGACTGGGTGATCATGACAAACACCATCGAGAGCATCATCAGGCTCATGAGGATGTTCATCACGTAGGAAAGCAGGCTCGTCAGTTCGCCCGTGGTCAGGCCCGTCTTGCCCACGATCATCTGCGCGCCAAACCAGCTGATGAGCAGAATGCACGTATACACGCACAGCATCATCACCGGCATGTTCAGCGAGATGATCCGCTCGGCGGACACGGAGTTGTTGTACAGCGCCGTCACCGCCTGCACGAACTTGCTGTTTTCATACTTCTCGCGCACGAACGCCTTCACCACGCGGATCGCGTCGACGTTCTCCTTGACCACGCTGTTCACCGCATCGTACTTCTTGAACATCTGCTTGAAGTAGCGCATGGCCAGCGGCACGAGAATCACAAGCGTCACCAGCAGGATCAGCATCACCACAAGAAACACCAGCGACAGCCGCGCATTGATCGAAAACGCCATGAAGAGCGCCACCGCCAGCGTCGCCGGCGCGCGGGTACACATCATCAGCGTCATCTGAAAGGCCATCTGCACGTTGGTCACGTCCGTGGTCATGCGCGTGACCAGGCTCGCCGTGGAAAACCGGTCTATGTTTGAAAACGAATAAATCTGAATGCGCTCAAACATCGCCTGGCGCAGGTTGCTGGCAAAGCCCGTGCTCGCACGCGAGCTGTGCACGCCCGCGCGCACGCCGAAAAACATCGCCAAAAGCGCCATGCCTGCCATCAAAAGGCCCACGCGCGCCACGTGGCCCATATCGCCAACCGCGATGCCCTTGTCGATGATCGACGCCGTCAGATAGGGGATCAAAATCTCCAGGATCACGCACAGGATCGTAAACATCGGCGAAAGCAGTGCGTCTTTTTTATACTGCCCCAGCTCTTCGCCCAGGCGCGATACGGTCTTCACCTTCGCCCGGGACGATTGTTCCTGATTATTCATGCCATTCCTCCTTTGGGCTCATCGTCTGTTGCTTCTCACACTCTCCGTCGCGTTCCCATTCCTCAGAACCCAGTATCTGTGCCACGCGCTTCATCAGCCGCACAAAGACGCGCGCATCTTCCTCCCCCAGAAGCTCAAAAAAGCGCGTCGCTCTCGCCACAAAATGCCTGTGTTTTTCCTCACAAAATGCCAAACCCTGTTCCGTCAGCGTCACCATCACGCGACGCTTATCATGCGGATCGGCCTGGCGCACGATCATCTGCTTTCTTTCCAGGCTGTTGAGCACCGCGGCAATCCGCGATGTCGTCATCGAAAGCTTCCGGCTGATTTCCCCGGCCGCAAGCTGGCACGGCGTTCCCTGCCCGCCCAGCAGACGCATGACGGCCATCTCCCCGCGCAGCGTGGCGCTGATCTGGTCGTCGTGCAGGCTGTGCGGGTTTTCATCCATGATCCGCAGCAGCTCGTCGGCCAGCGAAGCCTCTTGCATTTTGCATCGCCTCCTTTTTCCTAACACTGTGAGATAGTATACGGAATCACGACTGTTCTGTCAACCGAGAATGCGCCAAATTTGCAAAAGGTCAGCATGGCAAAAAGCACAATTTCCTTGACAGTTTGGTGACGATATGCTATCCTTTCCCGTGAAGCGGGCGCTGCCCGTTTCATCTGCGCGCATGCTTTTCCGCCTGCGTGCGGGTGCCGTGACCAGCGGGGGAAGGCCCCAAAGCCGCCGCGGCGTTTCAGTCGCTTGATCCCATCTTCTTTTCCATCAAAAAGGGTGATTTCCATCATGCGCAAATGATCCCGTTTTCGCGGACACGTGCGTTTGCCGCTTTTGGCCGGCAAGCGCTGTTTGGGTTGTCCGTCCGGACAGGATCATGCGCTGTTTTTTTCGTCCTCACGGGCGTGCCGTTTTCGTGCCCTTATTTATGGCACACGGGCACGCGGAGGGCCGCTTGCAAGGGCATTATGCCCTCACGCGGGCATCTTTGTGCGCCATCCGCTCCGGGCAGCAACCCGGAGCGGTTTTTTTGTGCCGTCTGGCTTTGCGCGCATCTGGCGCGTTTCCCGGCACAAAGGCGAAAGGAGAAGCCATGCTGACCATCGAAAACCTGACCATCACCCATCTCAAAGACCTTTCCGTCCTCATTGAAAACCTGTCCTTCTCCCTGCGCGACGGGGAGCGCATGGCGCTCATCGGCGAAGAGGGAAACGGAAAATCCACCCTGTTGCGCGCCATTGCGGGCGACAAGCGCATAGGGCGCTATGCCGCTGTGAGCGGGCGTATCACGCTGACCTCGCGCGCGGCCTACCTGCCCCAGGAGCTGCCAGAAGAGGCGCGCCCCCTGAGCGCCTATGCATTCTTCTGCGAGTCGTCTTCCTTTTTCGATCAGACGCCGCGGGAACTGGGCGCGCTCAGCGCGCAGCTCGCCCTGCCCGCGGATGTGTTTTACAGCGAGCAGGCGATGGCCTCCTTTTCCGGCGGGGAGCGCGTCAAGCTCCAGCTTGCGCGCGCGCTGATGGATGCGCCGCAGATCCTGCTGCTGGATGAACCCACCAACGATCTGGATGCGGACACGGTGCGCTGGCTGGAGCACTTTTTGCTCACCTGCGGCCTGTCGGTTCTCTTCGTCTCCCACGACGAAGCGCTGCTTGAAAACGTCGCCACATCCGTGCTGCTGCTTGAGCGTCTGCGGCGGCGGCAGGCGCCGCGCGCGAGCATCGTGCGCACGGGGTACCGGGCGTTTGTGGAAAGCCGCGGGGCGCAGTTCGCCCACCAGAAGCAGGTCGCCCGCAAGGAGCGCGAGGAATACGCCGAAAAAATGCGAAAGTTTGACCGCATCCGCTCAAGCGTGGAGCACGACCAGAATTCCATCTCCCGGCGGGACCCTGGCGGCGGGCGGCTGCTCAAAAAGAAGATGCACGCGGTGCTCTCCATGGGCAGGCGCTTTGAGCGGGAAGCGCAGGAGATGACGCCCATGCCCGAGCAGGAGGAGGCGATATTCGCCCGGCTCTCGTGCGAGCCGCTGCCGCCTGGCAAAGAGGTGCTCAACCTGTCGCTTGACCGCCTGTGCGCCGGGGACAGGGCGCTGTGCCGCAATGTGCGCCTGCGCGTGCGGGCAGGGGAAAAGCTGTGCATCACGGGGCAAAACGGCGTGGGCAAATCGACGCTGCTTCGGGCCATCCGCGATGCGCTGCAAGGGCGCGCGGACATTCGCGTCTTCTATATGCCGCAGGACCCGCGGGAACTGCTCTGCATGGAAAAGACGCCCCTTGCGCTGCTGCAGGAGAAGGCTACTGGCGAAGCGCGCACCCGCGCGGGCGTGCTGCTCGGGTCGATGAAATTCACCGCCGAAGAGATGAACCACCCGTGCGAAGGGCTTTCCGGCGGGCAGAAAGCCAAGCTGATGTTCCTTTTGATGGCGCTCTCCGGCGCCAACGTGCTGCTGCTGGATGAGCCCACGCGCAACCTTTCGCCGCTGTCCGGCCCGGTTTTGCGGGATCTGTTTGCGCAGTATGGCGGGTGCATCATAGCGGTGTCGCACGACAGGCTGTTGATGCGCGAGGTGTGCACGCGCGTGGAGGCGCTCACCCCGGATGGCTTCACCGCGGTGGAGCAGAATTGACACGATTCGACACATTTTTCCACAAAGTGGAGACAAGATGCCTTATTTTTACCATAATTTGAATCTTAATGGAGTGTTAATGGAGTGAATATGGAGAAAATCATTGACAAGTGGTAAAAAATGGTTAAAATGGAGTGTAGTGGATCACGTACACGGACGATAAAGGCAATGCGTGCGGGAAATCCGCATCGCCAGGGAAAGGAGCGTTCTGTAATGAAGGATATCGCAGTGGAGTATTTGGGAGGCAGCGGGTTTCTGATCGGCCTCGGCGATACCGGTATGCTCTTTGATGCCAGCGAGCACGGCGCAGACAGGCGCATTCTGCCCGACAAGCAGGCCCTCGCCGCATTCAAGCGGATGTACGTGTTCATCAGCCACCACCACGACGACCACTTTTCCCAGTCGGTGTACGACCTGTGCGGAAACGACGCCGTGTACATCGTGGGCTTTGACGTGCCGCAGCCCCACCGCGGTGTGCGCATGTCCCCCGGCGAGGAGCGCGGTTTCGGCCCGGTCACCGTGAAAGCATTCGGCTCCACGGACGACGGCGTGTCGTTCCTGGTAAACTACGAGGGCATCGTGCTCTTCCACGCGGGCGATCTGAACCTGTGGCACTGGCGCGACGAATCCTCCATCACCGAGATCGAGGCCGCCGAAAAGGCCTTCTATGCGTGTGTGGAGCCCATTCCCAAGCAGCAGATCGACGTGGCCTTTTTCCCGGTCGATCCGCGGCAGGGCAGCATGTACGACGCGGGCGCGGGCTACTTCGTGATGACCGTCAAGCCCCGCATCCTGGTGCCGATGCACTTCCAGGGGCGCGCCGACGTGGCGCTGCGCTTCGCCGTGACGGGCGAAACCAACTACACGCACATCGTGACCATGCAGGAAGCGGGCGACCACATCGACCTGCACATTCCCGACACGGAGGATTCCGCGCCGGACAGAAAGCTGCGCGAGCTGCTCTCCGATGAAACGTTTGGCAACGAGCCGCAGGAAGATGCAAAGCCGGAGAAGGAAGAGGAAGAAGGCCCGCAGGCGTAAGCGCCCTGCGCCGCGCATGTCGCCGGATTCGCCTTGCACTTGGAGGGCTGTGGCCCTCCAAACCACCCAAAGAAGTTTTTTGACAGTCTGAATCCGCCTGACGCAAAATGCGAAAGGCGGGTTTTTTCTATATTTTTTGCGCGCAGCGCGTCAGCCTGCGCTGGCATGCTCCCCGCCGCACAGGCACAAGATCGTATTGATGAGCACCGGCAACTCCACCGGCTTGGCGATGTGCGCATTCATGCCGCAAGCCTTGGCCTCGCGCACATCCTCGGCAAACGCATTGGCTGTCATGGCGACGATGGGCACATCCTGTATTTCCGGCACGCCGCTCTCCCGGATCGCCTTAGCCGCCTCATAGCCATTCATCACGGGCATCTGCACATCCATGAGCACGGCGTCAAACGACGCATCCGCCGCCTGGGTCAGGCGGGTCACGGCCTGCCTGCCGTCCGGGGCGACGAAGCAATCCGCACCGGCCATGTGCAGCAATTCGGTGATGATCTCCGCGTTGAGCTGGTTATCCTCGGCGACCAGAAAGCGCATGCCCTCCAGCGGACGGCTCTCCTTGACGCCGGATGCCCCCTCCTGCGGGCAAAGGCGGAGCTTTTCCACCGCTTTGCGCAGGCCGGATGCGAAAAACGGGCCCGGCATACACGCGCTGATCCCGCATGTGGGCGTCTCCACGCGCGCGCCATCCGTCAGCGCGAGGATGAGGGTCTCCGGCGGCAGCAGGCTTCTCAATCGCGCGGCGGCATCCGTATCCGCCGAGCCGTCCTGCGCCTGCCCCAGCAACACCAGATCGGGCATCCGCTCGGATTGCTGCGCCGCGCAGACCCGGCGCTCGGCGTCGGCCATGCTCGCGGCGCGCGCCACATCCACACCCGTGCCCTCCATAGCCCTGAGCATGGCGGAAAGCTGATCCTCGTCCCCGCAGAGGATCAGCATGCGCCTGATGCCGTGCTCCTGCCAGAACGGGCGGCACGGCTCCTGCGCGGCCACGCCCAGCGTCAGCTCAAAGGTGAATGTGCTGCCTGCCCCCGGCTCGCTCTGCACGCGGATGTCGCCGCCCATCAGATCCACCAGTTCTTTGGTGATGGCCATGCCCAGCCCGGTGCCCTGAATGCCCTTTGTCGCGCTGGTCGTCTCGCGCGTGAAGGGATTGAATATGGTGCTCAGGTATTCCGGGCTGATGCCGATGCCGTTGTCACTGACGCAGATGCGCATGCGCTGCCTGTTTTCCTCCGGGCACTCAAGCCCCTCAAAGCTCAGCTCGATGTGCCCGCCGCAGGGCGTGTACTTGGTGGCGTTTGACAGGAGGTTAAACAAAATCTGGTTGATGCGCAGCTTGTCGCCCAGCAGCACGTCGCTGTGCATGCCCCGCACGGTGATGACAAAGCGCTGCTGCTTGGCCTCCATCTGCGGGCGCAGCACGGTGTTGACGCTCTCCACCAGCTCGGACAGGTCAAACGACGCCGGGCAGATCGCCGTCTTTCCGCTCTCGATGCGGCTCATGTCCAGCACATCGTTGACCAGCCCCAGCAGGTAGCGGCTGGCCGAGGCAAGCTTGAGCGCGTGCTCGCGCACCTTGTCCGGCGAGGAGGCATCGCGCGCGAGCAGCGTGGAGAGCCCGACAATCGCGTTCATCGGCGTGCGGATATCGTGGCTGACGCTGCTGAGCAGGTTGCCCTTCGCGCGCCCCAGCGCCTCGGCCGCCTGCGCGCAGTGCAGCGTCTGTTCCCGGCGCATGGCATCGGCCAGGCGTCTTCTGCGCCCGGCATAGTGCGCGCAGAGCGCCACCAGCAAAAAGCAGCCCGGCAGCAGACAGGCAAAGAGCAGCGCCGTTTTCATGAGAATGGCGCCCGTCTGCCGGGCCACAGGCCCCGCCGGGGACAGCGCCACCAGATACAGCCCCGTGTCCGCGCCCACGGGCGCAAA
The DNA here is from genome assembly GCA_018716525.1 of Candidatus Ventricola gallistercoris. GTDB lineage: Bacteria > Bacillota > Clostridia > Christensenellales > Aristaeellaceae > Ventricola > Ventricola gallistercoris. The sequence continues at coordinate 16,440 of DVJV01000184.1, read as the reverse complement.
GCTGAGCATTGCGTCTTCCCCTAAAAAGCGCAGCGAGCCGGTACCGGCATTTCCCCGCCGCACCTGCTGGACAAAGCGGGCGACGGCCGTCACCTCGTTCTTTCCATCGTTGAATGTGTCAAAGAGATTGCCGCCTATGCCGGCGGGCGACGCCACCACGATCTCCCCGAGCGCATTGATCAGGCAGATGCGCACCCGGTCGGGCGGTTTGGAAAGCAGCGCCGATGCGCCGCCCTGATCCACGCTTCCCGTCAAAGAGAGCGGAACGCGCAGCGCGCTGCACTGGTGCTGCGTGTATTCAAGGAGCAGATCGGCCGAGTGCTGCCAGATCTGAGCGTGAACCTGGCGCACAAAGTATACGGTGGCCACCGCCATGGCGGTGACAATCACCGTCGAAAGGGCAATCATTTTGCGGTGGCGAAAGAGATGCTGCATGAGGGCGCTTCACTTCCTTGTCACAAGGCGCGCATGGCGCACAGCGTGAATTCCATATTTCATATATATGGCGAGATATACGTCCTTATGCAGGCGTGAACGAAAATCTTGTATGAATATGAAAAAACATGCTCCGTTTGAAAGAGCATGTCCGGTGTTTCGGAAAAGTCCGCCTGCCTTTGCCGCTCACGCATCGCTCTTCTCTTCGCTTTGCATGTCGCGCACCGCCTGCGTCACCGCGCGGCCCAGCTCTTCCCCGCAGAGCACCCGCCGCCGCGCCGATGCCAGCGCCTTTTTCATGCCGGGCCCCGGCTTTGCGCCCGCTTTCAAGAGCATTTCGCCCGTGGGCATCGGGGCGGATATGGCGCGCTCGTAGCGCTCCAGGCGCTCGAGAATGAACGCCTCTTCGGCATCCGCCTGCCCGGACGGCTTGCCCGTGCCGCGCGCATCGCACACCGCTAAAAGCCCCAGCTCCCGCGCGCAGACCGATTCATCGAAGAGCACGTTGGTGCTGCGGATGCGCGCCCGATTGTAATAGCAGGTGTGCACGCGCATATGCAGGCTGCACATGTTCACCGCGTAGGCGATGGCCTCCCTGGACACGCCAAGCCGCCCGAGCATCGCGCGCACCAGCGGCATGCCCGTGTGCTCATGCCCGACGGACTGCCAATCCCCGCGCGCGTTGCGCGATGTGGAAACGGCCTTGCCCAAGTCGTGCGTGAGCGCCGAGAGCATGAAGAAGAGCGGCCTTGCCGTCTGCGCCCGCACGATTGCGGCCTCCCTGAGCACCAGCAGGGTGTGGGCAAAGGCATCGCCCTCCGGGTGATAGCGCGGGTTCTGCGGCACATCCACCAGCGCGTGCAGCTCCGAAAACCAGGGCCTGAGCGCCCCCGCGCGCCGCAGCACGTCAAAGAACACATCCGGCTCCCCGGCGTGCAAAAGCGCCTTCTTCGTCTCCTGCAGCACGCGCGGCGCGCTCAGGCGGTCAAGCGGCATGGCAGCCATCTTCTTGAGCGTATCCTCATCCGGCCGCAGGTGAAAGCGCGCGGCAAACTGCGCCCCGCGCAGCACGCGCAGCGGGTCCTCCTCAAACTGCCCGCCCGGCACGGCGCGCAAGATTCCCTTGGCCAGATCCTCCCGCCCGCCGAAGGGATCGACGTATTCGCCGGTGAGCGCATCGCGCAAAATCGCATTGACGGTAAAATCCCGCCGCATGGCGGCGCGCTCCACCGGCAAAGACGGATCGGGCGTCACCTCGAAGTCGCCGTGCAGCGGCCCCGTGCGGCGCTCCAGACGCGGCACCGCCAGGTCGATGCCCTGCGCGCGCAGGCTGTACACGCCGTAGCGCGCCCCGCTCTCATCCACCTGGCCAAATTCGCCGGCAATCGCGCGCAGCACATCCGGCGCAAGGCCGTATACCTCGCAGTCGATGTCCCCGCTCTCGCGGCCCAGCAGCGCGTCGCGCACACAGCCGCCCACCAGCATCGCGCGGCCGCCCGCTTCCCGCACCCGCCTGGCGATGTGCCCGATCATCACGCTGCGATTCAGCGCATCCATGGCCATTCCTCCCGGTTTCACGTTGCCATCTTGCCGCACAGGCCGCGGCATTCACTCCAGTTCGCCCTGATCCCCGCGCGCATACGCCGCCGTCAGCACGTCTGCTGTGCTCAGGTGCACGTCGCGCTTGCGCCCCGGCAGCCGCGCCGTGAAACCCGCGCCGTCCGCATCCAGGGATGTGACTTGCAGATTGGTCTTTTTCATCGCCCCGCCGCTAAGCAGCACCACGCAGATCTTGCGCTCCCGCTCCAGCGAGTAGCGCAAAAACCGCTCCACCATGCGCCATCCCTCCAAATGCAATCCGAATCCGGCGACATGTGCGGCGGATTCGGGCCTCGCTGTGCAAGGCTTCCTTGCGCAGTTTCCCGCCCGGGAGCCCCATGCGGGGCGAGAGGGAAACAGCGCAAACTTCGAAAAAGAACGCCGCAGGCGGACTTTTTCGACAGACTGAGGGGCGGCAAAAGCGCCGCCCCGTGCTTATAATCCCTGTTGCCGTCAGTCTGCGCGGTAGATGGTCACATCGGCGTTTTCATAGACCACCGTGTACAGCTCGGACAGCGCCGCCGTGTCCACGAGGAACTCCGAGCGCTCGTAGTCGCTCACATAGATGTAATCGACGCCGTAGCGGGAAAGCACATCCGCATTTTCGCGCGGGTTCTCGTAAAAGCGCTTGCAATCCTGCGCCTGCACGCTGTAATCAAGCCCGTGGAAGTATACATACAGGTCGCTTCCGCACAAAATCTGGCGGCCCGCCAGCGAGCACACCGGATTGATGTGCTGCTGCCCGGTGAGAAACACATCGTCGTGATCGGTGTTTTCGCGAATCCAGTCGCCTGCCTCCACCGCGCTCCTGGAAAAGAGCTGGTAGCCCGAGACCACTTCCCTGCCGATGGACAGCGCCCCGGAAAACATGCTCGCCCACAGAAACAGCGCGCACAGCAGCACCCGTCCGCGCAGCCCCGCCAGCCGCTGCATGAGGATGGAGCCGTAGTCCGCGGCCAGGATCACCGCAAACATGTACCAGATGTAAAAGAGCTTGTTGTTGTCGTACTCGTTGGGCTGGAAGATCACCGTCTCGGCGACGATAAAGATGGCCGCCATGCCCATCACGATATCCAGATAGCCGCGCCGCCGCGCGTTCAGGCACGCGCAGAGCATGAGAATGAACGGCAATCCCGCATTCTTGATCCAGAACCAGAAGTAGCCGTCGATCAGCCCGTTGCCGCCGCTGTTGTTGACCCAGTTGAACTGAAAGCGCAGCGAGCCGCCCTCCACGGTCTGCTTGACGGCGTTGAAGAGCACCTGCGGCAGCGCCAGCACGAGCGTGATAGCCAGGTATGTGCCCGCCATGCGCAGCAAAAAGCGCCTGTCCTGCGGGTTTATGATGAACCTGCCGAGCAGATAGCCGCCGGAAAACAGCCCGAGCGCCAGAAAGGTGTGGGTGTGCACCAGCGGCAGCGCCCCGGCCCACAGCCCCAGCATGACCGTCTGGCGCATGGACTTTTCGCGCGTGGCGCTGATGAGCAGATACAGCGCGGGAATGCCCAGCGCCCAGCCGCCCAGCAGCGAGCGCTGGGGGATCATCAGATCCACGATGACGTTGGAAAAGCGCAGGTTGAGGGCGGGCTGATTGGCGGGGGTGAGGTAATAGCCGGTGAAGATCTCCTTCACCCGGGCAAACCCGTCCCGAAACGCCATGTCAAAGTCATAGAGGAAGCCCAGGCCGCCGTTAAAGAAGAACAGCAGCGCCGCTACAGCCACCGCCTTGTACCGTCCGCCCAGGATCTGCTGAGCCAGGAGCATGTAGCCCGCATAGGTCATGACCATCAGCAGCGTGCCGGGCACGACCAGCGAGAGATTGAGCGGCATGCCCAGCATGTAGAGGCTGGTGCTCAGCGAGTCGGTCAGATAGGGATAGGAGAGCGATGTGCCGGAGAGCAGATTATAGGTGGGGGGGAAGGCCATGTTCTCCATCGACGTGACAAACGCCAGGTGCATGCACAGATCGCCGTATGTGGACTGCCCGCACCAAAGCGACCCGTCGGCGGCGGGCATGATCATGTGCGTGTACTGCAGGTAGGCCGAGAGCACCGCAAGCGGCAGGCAGACTGCGGCCATCACCGCAAGCTGCCTGCGGTCGGAGGCGCTCATTTTGCAGGGCGCTCGCCTGTCGCGCAGATATGCGCACAGCGCAACGGCCGCCGTCATGAGAAGCGCCGCCGCCTGATGCGCGCGAATGGAAAAATCAAACACATAGGCAAACAGCGCCGGGAGCTGCATTTCCAGCAGCACGCCCAGCGCCAAACCCAGCCACACCCGCACAAGCGGGCTCTTGCCCGGAAGCAGGAAGCGCACCATCATCACGCCGCCGCACAAAAACAGCAGCGAGAACCACACCGCCGGGATCTGCACGCTCAAAAGCAGCCCCAGCGCGCCGCCCAGGCACGCCTGCACCCCTTTTCTTTTGCCCGGCAGCAGCAGACGCGCCGCCAGCACGCCGCCGCAGACGAACAGCACCGCAATTGCAATCGACGCCATGAAAAACGGTTTCACCTGACCTTTTCGCTCTCAATGACCTCAAACCCAGCCTGCCGGCGGCGCCGGTGCGGGGGTCTGGCCCCCACGCCGAGCACATCGCTCCACTCGCGGGTATCCACACCGGCTTTGGGCGCGGCGGCCCCCTCCAGCACATCCTGCTTGACGCGCATCAGATCGCGCGCGGCCCGGCGGATGCGTTCGCTCTCCGAGCCCGAACGCATGTTTCGCGCGGCCGCCTCGGTGCAGATCGCCTGTCCCACGATCTGCAAATAGCGGTTGCGCGCGTGAAAGCCGATGACCGCATCCAGCAGCACCGTCACCGCCACCACCACCGGCACAGCATGCAGCCAGCGCATGCCCAGATAGACCGCCAGGCACGCCAATAGAAGCGTGAGCACGGCTGCCGTCACCAGCCACGCGTGGCGCACGTTGGCAGCGCTTCTGCGCAGGGCGATGGCCGTCTTGTTTGTCAGGCGGATGGCCCCACTCTTTCCCTTTTGTTCCATGCCGCGTCCCTCAATCCTCGTCTCCCCCGCCCGCATAGGTCAGGGTCTTTTCTGTGCAGACTTCGTGCGTTTGCGGCGAAAAGTGCATCTGTTCGCACGTGGGCTCCGGCTCATAGCTCATCCAGTAGCTGGGCACCTGATGCACATAGCCGCACACTTCACACCGGTAGTAAAAGACCTCCATGGCATGCGCTCCTTTCGCGCGATATGGACATTGAAACCAGTTTGATGGTTACGCGCCCAGAATGGAGAGGATCAGCCGGCTGTCAAACAGCGGCGCCAGCTGCGACTGGGCAAACACCTGCGAAAGCTGCTCCACCGGCGCCACGGCCAGCACGATGGGCACCAGCGCAAAGAAGATGAACAGCAGCAGCACGCCGCGGGCCAGGCCGAACACGCCGCCTGCCAGCGCATCCAGATGGCGCAGCACGGGCAGCTCAAACACGTAGCAGATCAGATGGATGATGAACGTGGCCACGATGTAGCAAAGCAAAAAGCAGATCAGGAAGCTGAGAATGGAGATGGACACGCTCACGATCGTCTGGCTCAAGAGCGTGGAGACGGAGGTCGTGCCTGGCGCGGTGCTCAATTCGGAGAGGAACGCCGTCTGGAAGGCCGAGGGAAGCTGCGCGTTTTCCAGAATCTGGGCGAGCGCGCTCTCGGAAACCTGAGAGACGGAGAGCAGCGACAGATCCAGATCCTTGATGCGGCTTCCGGCGTCGGTGTAATACATCAGGGTGTTGATGAGCGTCTCATTGCCCTGAAGCCAGGCGGCCAATTCGCCGCTGACGGCAAAGGCCACCGCCGCCGCGCCGATGAGCGCGGCCACGCTGAGCACGCCGTTGATGAATCCCCGGTACATGCCCATGATCACGCTCACGGCGAGCGCAACCAGGATGATGATGTCGATGATGTTCATGGGTTCTCCTTTCGCCGCGCCAGGGTTTACAGCGGCAGCTCCACCACATAGATTTCGGAACCGGAGGCGACCACCGCGCGGTTATCCGAAATCATGCCCAGCACGGCAGTGACGTTGATGGGCAGCGCATAGGCGCGGAATGTCGTCTCGTTGAACCGGCAGGCATACACGGCATTGGAAGCAAAGCCGTACACCGAGCGCGTGCCCAGCGTGGCGGCCAGGCAGGTGCTGGGCAGGTGCAGCACGCGGTCGATGCTCCCATACATCAGGCGGACGTTGTTGAGGTTGATGCCCTCGCTCTGGTCCTGCGCCGGCACCAGAAGCTGGTAGAGCGTGCCGCCGCTCTTGACCACGTCCTCGACGGTGTAGCCATAGATCAGCGTGGGGGAGGATTCCTCCAGCACCCGGTAGTTGTAGTGCATGATCTGGCGGGTGGTCACCACGTTGAGCACGCCGTCCTGATCGTAGATCATGTAGGCGATGTGCTCGCCCAGGGAGCTCTTGCCGGTGGAGAGCTTGCCGGGCTGGAACGTCTGCAATTCGGTGGAGATCACCGTGCCGGTGGTATCCAGGCCCAGCACCCACATCAGCTCGGTCTCCTGCGCGCTTGAAGAGGTGGTGGATTTGAAAAAGCCGATGTCCAGCAGCGTCTGGTTTTCAATGGTGATGTTGTCCACCGTCTGTCCGTTGCTGTCGATGACGCTCACCACGCCGTTGTCCGCCTCGCCCACAAACACGGCCACGTATTCCTCGCCCGCGCTGGCAAACTGAATGGCGTCAGACATCTTGTTGTTGTAGATGAGCCGGCCGCGGTTGTTGAGGATGTACAGGTCGTTGCCCGACCAGGCCACGATGCGCTGCTCGGTGGCGTCGTAATCGGCGTTGGTGCCGATCTGGTAGCTCCACTCGTTGCCGCCCGTGGCCGCCACGCAGTGCAGCGTCGTGCCGTCGTAGAAAATGACGCTCGAGCCAAACGGCATCACGTTCTGGCTGAGCGTGGCGCCGATGCGCGTGACGCGGCCCACGCCGCTTCGCCCGGAATCCAGCAGCGCATACGCCACCACCACGGCAAGCATTCCGCAAAGCGCCAGCAGCGCAAAGAGCATGCGCAAATGGCTTGAAAGCGGCTTTTTCTTCTTTTTCTTCTTGCTTTCGTCGTTCAGCCCGTAGGAGCCGAACGTGGCGTTGGCGCCGGTCATGTAGGTGACACGCCTCTTTTTGCGATCCATGCAAACTTCCTTTCGCATTCCTCCGGGGCCTGTGCGCCCGGCGGAGGCGTTAAAACAGCGGCGCGCACCCCCGCCGCGCAAGCGCGGCGGCGATCTGAGCGGCATTCAGCCCGCGCGCACAGACCATCGCCGTGCCGCGCGCGCCCGCGCGCACGTGCAGCGCGCCGCGCAGATCGCTGACATAGAGCACCGCATCCGCCGGGATGCGGCTGCTCATGGGATGCACCCGGTAGCCCATGGCGGACAGCTGTGCGGCCACATCCTCCAGCCCCTGTTGATATAAGACGATCATCAGCCCAGCCTTCTTCCCGTTTTTTGCCTTAGATTGGCCAAAAAGCGGGGTTTTCATGCCGGGCGGCGCGCACATGCCGCACCGGGTTTTCCCCCGGGCAGGGCCTGTGCACACCACTTTTCCACTTTTGGACTGTGCACAGCGCTTCCACTTCCGCACCGCCTGCAAATAGCCCCCAAAACCCTGTCGCCGCCTGCTTTTTGGGGCGCCGTGGCGAGCGGTATCCGGCGGGTTTTTCCTCCGGTTTTCCCACTTCCTTCCACAGTTTTCCACAGACTTTTCCACATTTGTGTGGAAAACTGTGGATGATTTGTGGACGGCTGTGTATAACTTCTGGATAACTGCGCTTTTCCTCGATTTTACAGGATTTTTGCGCATTCGCCCAAAAGATCACAAAGCGGTCAGCACGCCGTTTTCCACACGGTACACGGCGCCCTGACGCGCGCCTGCCAGATCCGAAAGATCGGTGCAGGTAACAAACGTCTGCACCCGGTCGATGCGCTCGATGAGCTGCCTGCGCCTGGAAGGGTCCAGCTCGCTCATCACGTCGTCCAGCATCAAAACGGGCGCCTCGCCACGCTCCTGCATGGCCAGCTCCAGCTGCGCCAGCTTGAGGGAGAGCACCGCGCTGCGCTGCTGCCCCTGTGAGGCAAAGAGCCTGGCATCCTTCCCGTCGATGGTGATGCCGATATCGTCGCGGTGAACGCCCACGCTGGTGGTCATCCGCCGCAGATCCTCGCTTCTGGCGTCGTGCAGCCGCGCGAGCATGGCCTCGCGGACATCCTGCGCCTGCGCAAACGGGGAGAGATACCGCAGCGAAAGCTGCTCCCTGCCGCCGGTCAGCGATGCGTGCGCAGAGGCGGCCAGCTCGCAAAGCCTGCCGATGGCCTCGCGCCGGTTTTCGGCGATCAGCGCGCCGCACTGGGCAAGCTGCTCATCCCACATATCCAGCGTGGAAATCAGCGAAGGATCGCGCGCGATGTCCCGCAGCAGCGCATTGCGCTGGTTGAGCGTGCGCATGGCCCGCTGCAGCGCATAGAAATACGCCGGGCGGAGCTGGGAGAGCTGCATGTCGATAAACCTTCGGCGCTCCGCCGGGCCGCTCTTGACAATCTGAAGATCCTCCGGCGAAAACAGCACGCCGCACACGTGGCCCAGCAATTCGCCGATGCGCTCGGCCTGCCTTGCGCCGATGCGCACCACCTTGCGCCGCCTGCCCGCGCGGCTGAGCGCCACGCTCACCTCGTGCGTGCCGTCGCGCTGCTCGGTGGTCACGGCTGCGCGCGCGCAGGGCTGCCCCCACCGGATGAGCTCCTCATCGCGCGATGTGCGGTGGCTGCGCCCCAGGCAGCACAGGTGAAGCGCCTCCAAAATGTTGGTCTTTCCCTGCGCGTTGGGGCCGGTAAACACGGTCACGCCCGCATCCGGCTCGATGAGCGCCTGCTCATAGTTGCGAAACTGGCTCAGGCTCAGCGATTTGACGCGCATAGCTTCACCCTCTCTAGGCCAAAGCGGCGCATCAGGTGCCGAACGCGCGCACGGGCAGCACCAGATACAGGTAGCTGTCGCCCTGCACCGGGCAGACCACGCACGGGCTCACATTGGAGTTAAAGCGCATGACGATCTGATCATCCGAAAGCGCGCGCAGCACATCGGTGATGTAGCGCACGTTGAAGGCGATGGTCAGATCCTTGCCCTCGGTGGTCACGGGGATCTGCTCTTCCATGTCGCCCGTCTCGGAATTGGATGTGACGCACAGTGTCTCGCCGTCGAGCTTGAAGCACACCAGGTAGCTCTTGTTCTCCCGGGCGATGAGGCTGGCGCGGTCGATGGCGCCGCTCAGCTCCGAGCGGTCGATCGTCACGCGGGTCTGCCACTCTTCGGGCAGAATCTGCCGGTAGCGGATGAATTCGCCCTCCAGCAGCCGGGCCACCACGTGCGTTTCGCCGATGTTCATCTGCACGTGGCTGCGGCTGAAGCACAGCTCCACGGGCTCGTCGCTGTCGGAAAGGATTTTGGCGATGTCGCCGAGCACCTTGCCGCCGACCACGGCGCTGATGTCGCTTTGCGGCCCTTCAATGGCCTCCTTGCGCAGCGCCAGGCGGAAGCCGTCAAGCGCCACCACGCGCATTTCGCTTTTGCCGATCTCCATCAGGCAGCCGGTGAGGATGGGCCGGGACTCGTCCTGCGCGATGGCAAAGAGCGTGCGGCCGATCATGTCGCGCAGCGTGTTTTGGGGCATGGCAAAGGACTGGCCCGCCACCTGCGGCAGCTCCGGGTATTCCACCGGGTCAAAGCCGCTGATCGTCGTGCGAACGCTCGCGCAGCGCAGCGTGGCTTGCATCCGCCCGCCGATGGACACGTTGCACACGCCGCCCGGCAGCTTGCGCACGATCTCGCACAGCAGTTTGCCGGGAAGCACGGCACGGCCTTCTTCACCGATGGTCGCGGGGATCACGGTTTCAATGCCCAGGGCCATGTCGGTGCAGGTCAGGCGAATGCCCTCCTCGCAGGTCTCCAAAAGAACGCCTTCCAAAATGGGCTTGGAAGAGCGCACGGCCAGCGCGCGGCTGACGATGGACAGGCCTTCGTTCAGTTTGTTGGTATCGCAGGAAAATTGCATGTGCATCCACCTCCATGGGGTAGCAGCAGAATATGAATCAGCAGCAGGAGCAGTAGGGCGGTTGATACTGGGGATAAGTGCCAAAAAGCCCCAAAAGCAAAGGGTTTTGGGCTGTGGAAAAACCTGTAAGAACGACCTCAAATATCCCCAGTTTTTCCACAAGCCTGTGAATAACATACCCGCATCTTCCCACACGGGCGAAAACCGCTGCGCGGGAATGTGCAAAAGGGCAAACTCAATCTTATTCACTATTCGCGTTTTTCCCGTGAAATCCTTCATAGCCGGCAAAAAAGCCGCTCTCCTTATAATAGGAGAGCGGCAGAAAATGTGAAAATCAGCGCTTGACGGCGTTTGCGACAGTCTTGGCGATCTTCTCAGTGCTCAGGCCGTAGAAGTCGAGCAGCTCAGCAGGCTTGCCGGACTGGCCAAAGCAATCGGGGACGCCAATCTTGTGCAGCTTGCCGCCGTGCCCGGCGACGACAGAGGCCACGGCGTCGCCCAGGCCGCCGATGATGGAGTGCTCCTCGACGGTAAAAAGCGGCATCTGCGCTGCCAGACGGCGGACAATGTCCTCGTCCAGGGGCTTGATGGTGTGCATGTTGACCACCGTCGCGTTGATGCCCTGCGCTTTGAGCAGCTCGGCGGCGTTCATGCAGGATTCCACCATCAGCCCGCAGGTGATCAGCGCGGCGTCGGCGCCCTCGCGCAGCACATTGGCCTTGCCGACCTCAAAGGGCATGCCATCGGAGAAGACGGGCGTGGCCAGGCGAGCCAGGCGCAGGTACACCGGCCCGTCGATGGCGGCTGCGGCGCGCACGGCGCGCTCGGCTTCCAGCGCATCGCAGGGGCACAGGATGGTCATGCCGGGCAGCGCGCGCATGATGGCGATGTCCTCGATGGCCTGATGGGTAGCGCCGTCCTCGCCCACGGTGATGCCCGCGTGCGTGAAGGCGAATTTGACATTCAGCCGGGGGTAGCACACCCCGTTGCGGATCTGTTCATAGCAGCGGCTGGCAAACACCGCGAACGTGGAGCAGAAGGGAATCAGGCCCACGCTGGCCATGCCCGCGGCCATGGTGACCATGTTGGCCTCGGCAATGCCGCTGTTGAAGAACCGGTTGGGGTAGGCCTTGGCAAAGTAGGTGGTCATCGTGGAGCAGGAGAGGTCGGCGTCGAACACGACGATCCGCTCGTTTTCTGCGCCGAGCTTGACCAGCGCCTCGCCATAGCCCACACGCGTGGCTTTCTTTTCACTCATGTTCAGCCCTCCAGTTCCTTCAGAGCGGCTTCGGCCTGCTGGGCGTTGGGCGCCTTGCCGTGCCAGCCGGCCTCATTTTCCATGAACGATACGCCCTTGCCCTTGACCGTGTGGCACAGAATGCCGCGGGGCATGCCGCTCTTGCGCGGCGCGTTGAGCGCATCGAGCACCTGAGCGATGTCGTTGCCATCCTGAACCTCGATCAGGTCAAGGCCGAAGGCGCGCAGCTTGGCGGCAAAGTCGCCAAGGCTCATGACGTCGTCGTTGCGGCCGTCGATCTGCAAGCCGTTCCAGTCAAAGAGGATCGTCAGGTTGTCAAGGCGGTAGTGCGCGGCGGCCATCAGCGCCTCCCAGACGAGGCCCTCCTGGCATTCGCCGTCGCCCAGAATGGTGTAAACCTGCTGGCTTCCGCCCTGCAGGCGCAGCCCCAGCGCCATGCCCACGGCGGCGGAGACGCCCTGCCCCAGCGAGCCGGTGGAAGCATCCACACCGGGGCACTTGTTTTTGTCGGGGTGGCCCTGGAGCATGGCCCCCAGCTTGCGCAGGTGGTCAAGCTCCTCGCGCGGGAAGAAGCCGCGGCTGGCCAGCGTCGCATAGAGCGCGGGCGCGGCATGGCCCTTGCTGAGCACGAACCGGTCGCGCTCGGGCATCTGCGGCCTGGATGGATCGACGTTCATCTTCACGTGATAGAGCGCCACGAGCATCTCCACCGCAGAGAGCGATCCGCCGGGGTGGCCGGAACCGGCTTTTTCCAGCATGGAGATGATGTCGCGGCGAATCACGGCGCACTGCTGCGTGAGTGCCTGAAAATCCATGATAATCCTCCTGACTTGTACGGAAAGTGAAGCAAGTGCCGGATACCGCCGGGCGGCATCCAACAAAAAAGGGGGGACAACGTCTGCGCACGCCATGGGCCCAAGGGCACAAAGCGCATGCACGCAGGCAGTCCGCGCCAAGTCAATGTTCGATTCTATTATAGGTTTGCACACAGGGAATGTCAAGGCTCGTCGAGGGAAGCGCAAGGATCTTGTGCAGGTTGCGGGCTTTGGGCGGGCAAATGGGGTAAATCGGTTGTGAAAAAACGAAAAATATGATAAAATCATCCCGAAGTACGCATAAGGACAGGCGACACAGCGCATATGGAAAAGGTTAGAAAAACGAGAAAACTGCCCGAGCAGATCGCCGATAAGCTCAGGGAGATGATCATTCAGGAGTCGATGAAGACGGGGGCAAAGCTGCCGGCGGAAGCGGAGCTGATGGAGCGGTTCGGCGTGAGCCGCTCGACGGTGCGCGAGGCGGTGAAGATCCTGCAGACGGAGCACATCGTGGACATCCGCCAGGGGCAGGGCACGTTTCTTTGCGCGATGCCGGGGCTGGCGCGCGACCCGCTGGGGCTGCGCTTTGCCGATCAGGAGGAGCTGATCGCACAGCTTTTGCAAACGCGCCTGCTTATCGAGCCGAACGTGGCGGCGCTTGCGGCGCTGCACAGGCAGGACAAGCACCTGCAGGCGATGAAGGCGCTGCTGGACAGGATGGACAACGCCTACCTCCACGGGGAGGATTACACCCCCTTTGACTGCGAGTTTCACTCGCTGATTGCCCAGTGCACGGGCAACGACGTGATCACCCGGCTGCTGCCGACGATCCACGAGTCGATCCAGGCGGGCTATCACCACACGCGGCGCGTGGAGGGCAGCTACCAGCGCGCCAGCCAGTGCCACCTGGAGATGTACCGCGGCATTGCCGAGGGCGACAGCGAGCGCGCGCGGCAGGCGGCCCAGCGCCACATGATCCAGACGATGCACGATTCGGGCGTGGAGGTGCCGCAGATTCTGCTAAGGTAGAGGGGCGTTTGACGGCGCTTGCAGCAGGGAGGCAGCATGGAGTTTATCGCACGCATTCGCAGCGAATTCAAGGAAAAATTCGGCATTCCCCGCCAAAGCGGCCTCGTGCCGCAGACGCGAGGGGTCATCGTCTTCGAGCCCCCGTACCGCTGCCAGGACGCCCTGCGCGGCATCGAGGGCTTTTCCCATTTGTGGCTGCTCTGGTCGTTTTCGCAGTGCAATGAGACGGGGTGGTCGCCCACGGTGCGCCCGCCTCGGCTGGGGGGCAACACGCGCATGGGCGTGTTTGCCACGCGCTCGCCGTTTCGGCCCAATGGCATCGGCTTGTCGTGCGTGACGCTTGAGGCGGTGCACCTGCACACGGAGGAAGGGCCCGTGCTCGTGGTGGGCGGCGCAGACCTGATGGATGGCACGCCCATCTACGATATCAAGCCCTATTTGCCCCTGGCAGACTGCCACCCCGAGGCGACGGGCGGCTTTTCCGAGGCCCGCAAGGGGTATGAGTTGCGCGTGGTGTTTCCTCCGGCGCTCTTGGAGCGCATCGAGCCCGAGCACAGGCAGGCGCTTTGCGGGGTGCTTTCCCAGGACCCGCGGCCTTCCTACCAGCATGACCCCGAAAGGGTGTATGGCGTGGCGTTTGCCGGGCACAATGTGCGCTTCACCGTTTCCGATGGCGTGCTGACCGTGTGCAGCGTGGAGAAACGCTGACGCGGTTTGAAGCGGCTGAAAACAGAATTTCAGATGTCCATCAGCAGACGGCACAATACAAAACCGGGATAGCCTTCTTTTTTGAAGGCATATCCCGGTTTTTGTATGATGCGTAGCAAAGTGCGCTTACGGCTGCGCGTGGTCGCGGTTGTGTTTTTTGCGAATCGCGTGGGAAGAGCGAATGGTGCGAAAGCTCTTCTTGAGCTTGAATGCCTGCAAAAAGCAGAGCAGAATCAGCAAAATGGTCACGATCACCAGCACGTCCGTGCGGGAAAAACCGGTGAGCGCGCAAAGCAGGGTGATCACCGCGCTCATCACGGTGATGACCAACAGACCCAGGGCGTTGATTTTGCGGCGGATGAAAAACGCCTTGATCTTTTCGCGTTTGGATGTTTCGCCCATGATGCATTTCCTCCCGGTACCTGGCGGTTAGCAGACTGCCTGATCTATACTATTATTCGGCAAAACGGAAAAAATTCCTGTTCAGAAATCGTAACACTCTCGCGTTTTTGCAGGGGTTTTGTGCAAAGCGCCGCTTTTTGCCAAGCGCGCTTTCAGGCAGAAGCCGCTTACGGCTGCGCGGCGCGCACGGCGCAGCCGGCCATCCACGCGGAGGCCAGGGGCAGCACGCGCTCGTCCACGCAGAACTGGCCGTGGTGGTGCGCAAAGTCGTGCCCCGGGCAGCCCATGCCCACCTGCACGTAGCAGCTGGGCGCGATGCGGCGGTACTCGGCAAAGTCGTCGCCGAGCATGTTGGGAATCTGCGGCATGATCGCCCCGGGCGAAACGAGCTCGGCGGCGGCTTCGTTGGCCAGCCGGGTGAGGCGCTCGTCGTTGATGACCACGCCCGTGACCTCGTTGATCTCGATGTCGGCGGTGCACCCGTGCGCGTGGCTCACGCCGTTTACGATGCGGTTAAAGAGGGTGAGAAGCTGTGCGTGCACGTCTTCGTCGAACGCGCGCAGCGTGCCCTCGAGCACGGCTTCCTGGGCGATGATGTTGCAGCGGGTGCCGGCGTGGAAGGAGCCCACCGTCACCACGACGCTCTGCATCGGCGAGATGAAGCGAGAGACGATGTGCTGGAGCGACTGTACCACCGCCGCGCCCGCGGCGACGGCATCGGTGCACAGGTGCGGCGTCGCGCCGTGGCCGCCCTTGCCGTGCAGCGTGATTTTGAACATATCCGGTTCGGCGCATATGCTTCCGCTGGAGGCGTGCAGCGTGCCGGTGGGGTAGAGGCTCCACACGTGCAGGCCGTAGAAGGCATCCACATCCTGAACCAGGCCGGTGGAAATGACCTCCTGCGCGCCGTGCTCGCCCTCCTCGGCGGGCTGGAAGATGATCTTATACGTGCCGTACAGCGCGTCGCGGTGCGCTTGCAGCAGCCGGGCGGTGTACACGCCCACGGTGGTGTGCGCGTCGTGCCCGCAGCCGTGCATCAGCCCCGGATTCAGGGAGCGATAGGGCAGGTCGGTCAGCTCCTCGAGCTGCAGCGCGTCGGTGTCAAAGCGAAGGCCCACGGTCTTGCCCGGATGCGCGCCGTGCACCACCGCAATGGTGATGTTGTCCGCGGGCGTGAGCAGCTCAATGCCGTGCGGGGCGAGCGCCTCGCGCACGCGGGCATTGGTGCGCACCTCCTGGTGAGAGGGTTCCGGGTATTGGTGCAGGTCTTCAAAAAATGCGCGCATTTCGGCTTCCAGCGCCTGCGCGTCCGTGAGAAAATGCATGGTGATCCCCGCTTTCAGGTGGTTGTGTCCTTTTGTCTGGCCGGTTTTGCGCCGGCCTGCGGCCCTTGCCGGGCGCAGTATGCGTATTTCTTCGCCGCAAAAATGCAAAATCCTTTCCCGCTTCATGCATCTTGCCGCACGCGGCGTTTTTTTCGATAGCGTGGCTTTGAAAAAGATGAGCCATAGTTTATTTCTATGCCTGATCATATATGATTCATGTTTGCCTATATCCGCGCGGCACGGTATAATGATTCAGCAGCCGGGAAGCCGCAAACGGCGCCACCGCTTAAGCCGGACTGCAACACAAAGAAGACAGGGCCGCCCGCGTTTGAGGGCGCGATGGAGGGGAAGACGTATGATCGAATTGCGCCATGTGTGCAAGACATTTGAGACGGGAGCACGGGCAGAAAACGTGCACGCCGTCCGGGATGTATCCCTGACCATCGAAGATGGCGAGATCTTCGGGATCATCGGTTTCAGCGGGGCGGGCAAATCGACGCTGGTGCGGTGCATCAACCTGCTGGAGCGGCCCACAAGCGGCCAGGTGATTCTAAACGGGCAGGATCTGACCGCCTATTCGGAAAGGGAGCTGCGCGCGGCGCGCAGGAAGATCGGCATGATCTTTCAGCACTTCAACCTGATGAAGTCGCGCACGGTGTTTGAAAATGTGGCCTATCCGCTGCTGGGCGCGAAGATGAGCCGCGAGGAAAAGCGCAAAAAGGTCATGCGGCTGCTTGAGATCGTGGGGCTGACGCAGAAGGAAAACGCCTATCCCTCGCAGCTCTCCGGCGGGCAGAAGCAGCG